>CASDTD010000079.1 GCA_949283445.1 uncultured Coriobacteriia bacterium
TCAAAACGAAATAGACACACGCTCACATGTGCAACGAGGCTGAAAGCTCCGACGAGAAGGGAGAAACGATGCCGGAGTTCAATTCTTACAAACATGTGTTTACCGAGCTCAAGGTGGGGCGTACCACGCTGAGAAACCGCATTATCTTCTCTCCGATGGTGTCCGATTACACCAACAGCTTGGGCGAGCCCACGCAAGGCTACGTCGACTTCGTCGAAGAGCAGGCGCGCACCGGCGTAGCCCTCATCAACCTGGGTGCCACGCCGGTCAACTGGACGACGGCGCCTGATTACCCGGCAGAGCTCGACGTGACCAAGGACACCAAAGTCAACGGTCTGGTTCTTCTGGCGGAAGCCGCCCACCGGCATGGCGCGAAGCTCGCCGTGGAGCTCGTCCACGCGGGCAGGGGCGTGCATCCCGACCTCATCCAGGGCAGCTACGGCCTGGCGCCGTCGAATTTCCCGATTCCCGGTCAGTACCCGTATCTCAAGGAAATGGACCAGCACGACATCGAGGAAATCATCGCGGACTACGTCGATTGCGCGGCGCGCCTGAAGCGGGCGCAGTTTGACGGCGTGCTCATGCACGCGGCGCACGGCAACCTGCTCGGCGCGTTTCTCTCGCCGCTCACCAACCACCGCAGCGATTACTACGGCGGCACGCTGGAAAACCGCATGCGCTTCCCGCTCATGATCTTGAAGGCCGTGCGCGAGGCTGTGGGCCCGGACTTCATCTTGGACATGCGCATCTCCGGCGACGAGATGGTCGAAGGCGGCATGAAGGTCGAGGAGGTCATCGAGTTCATCAAGTGCGCCCAGGAATACATCGACATGGTCAACATTTCCGCCGGCCTCATCGTCGACTGGCGCGCCCAGTTCTTCACGATGCCCCCGTATTACCAGCCGCACCGCCTGAACGAGCATCTGGCGCGTCAGGTCAAGGCTTGCCCCGACATCACGATTCCCGTCAGCGTCGTCGGGCGTATCACGAATATCGACGAGGCCGAGGAAATCATCGCCAGCGGCGCGGCAGACGCCTGCTACATGGCGCGCGGTTTGCTCGCCGACACCGAGATGCTCAAGAAGTCCTACCGTGGCCAGCCCGAAAAGGTGCGCCCGTGCCTGGGCTGCTACTGCTGCGCGGAAGGCGGCGGCAACCACATTTCCTGCGCCATCAACCCGCAGCTGGGCAGGGGGTACCGCTTCTGGGAAATCACCCCGGCGCTGGAAAAGAAGAAAGTCGTCGTCATCGGCGGCGGTCCAGCTGGCATGCAGGCCGCGCAGACGCTCGTGAAGCGCGGGCACGAGGTCGTGCTCTTCGAAAAGAGTGACACGCTGGGCGGTGCGCTCAACGACATCAACAAGCTGCAGTTCAAAAAAGACCTGCTGCGCTACACGGAGTGGTCCGTTGCCACGACGCTTGGCTGCGGCGCTGACATCCGCCTGAACACCGAGGCGACGCCCGAGCTGGTCATGGCCGAGCATCCCGACGCCATCATCGTCGCGACGGGCTCTGCGCCCATCGATCCGCCCATCCCGGGTCTGGACCGCGCCAACGTGCACGAGGTGCGCGATGTCGATTCCGGCCGCGAGAAGATTTCGGGCAAGATCGTCGTCTGCGGTGGCGGCGCGAGCGGCTGCGAATCGGCGCTCGACTTGGCTATGGCCGGAAACGACGTCACCATCATCGACCGCATGCCCGCCGAAGACTTCGCCCACACCGTCACGCACATCACGCGTGGCATG
>CASDTD010000080.1 GCA_949283445.1 uncultured Coriobacteriia bacterium
GAAGCCGCCGAAGACCCGAAGGCCGAGGCTTACGCCATCTGCCACGACGTCTTCAACACGCACAAGCGCATCGTCTTCAACGGGGATGGCTACAGTGACGAGTGGCCCGAAGAGGCGGCGCGCCGCGGGCTTGCCAACAACAAGACGACGCCGGATGCGCTGGCTGCCTATCAGGACCCGAAGGTCATCGCCCTCATGGAGGACTTCGGTGTGCTGTCGTCGGTGGAAATGGGCGCCCGCTACGAAGTCGAGATGGATCACTACGCCAAGATCATCAACATCGAGGCGCTGACCATGATTGACATGGCGAGCCAATCTATTCTGCCGGCGGTGCTCGAGTACAGCGGTGACGTGGCCGACACGGCAGCGTCGAAGAAGGCCGTTTCCGACGCCATCGACATTTCCACGGAAACGACGCTGCTCGAGAAGCTGTCTGCGGGCGCTGCTGGCATTTCCGCCGGCATCCAGGCGCTGGATACGGCGCGCAAGAGCGCGGCGGCGCAGCCCAACCCCACGGAGGCGGCGTTCGCGTTCCGCGATGAGGTGCTGCCTGCTATGGACACGCTGCGCAAGGCCGCAGACGAGATGGAGCTCATCGTCGGCAAGGACTACTGGCCCTTCCCGACCTACAACGACATGCTGTTCTACGTGTAGGAGTTCAAGAACGCACACGTTAGAAGGAGGCTCGCCGGTACGCCGGCGGGCCTCCTTTGCTGTGGGGCGAGCCCGCCAAAAACAAGCGAGTTGGAGAGCAGGTTGCAAGGCGATTTGCTCTCCAACTCTTTCTTCTGTGGTCTGTTTGACCGTATGAGGCGAGTCGGAGAGCATTTTCATACGCGAGATGCTCTCCAATTGTCTGTTTTCTGGCACAGCAGGGGAGCGCTTGCGGAGTGTGCGACACTGCAGGCTACGAGACACTTCCAGTGCGATGCAATCATCGCGCTGGATGCCCCGATTACGCGCTGGATGCCGAGATGCTTCTCAAATGCCGTCCAGTTCGCCTCATGCGCTACAATACTGCGGATACCTATTTACCGATACATGCAGGGGAGACGAGACATGACCCGTTTGTTCGGAACTGATGGCGTGCGCGGTGTGGCCGGCACGGAGCTCGACCGTGATTTGGCGGTCGCCTTGGGGAGGGCGGCGGTGCGCAAGCTCGGGTCGAGGATTCTCATCGGGCGTGACAGCCGTGTGTCCGGGCCTATGTTGGAAGACGCGCTCGTGGCCGGCATTCGCGCGGAAGGCGGCGTGCCGGTCGTGACGGGCGTCATCCCGACACCGGCCATCGCGCTGCTCACGCGCGAGACAGATGCCGAGGCGGGCATCGTCATTTCCGCAAGCCACAACCCACCCGAGTACAACGGCATCAAGTTCTTCGATGGCGATGGCTACAAGCTGCCCGATGCGGTCGAAGACGAGATGCAGGCGATTGTCGAGCAGCTTCGTGGCGAAGACGTGCCCGCTCCTGAGCCTGCCGAGGTTATGGAAGACGCTTCCGAGCGCTATATCGCGCATGCCGTGCAGACGGTGCGCTCGCAAGGTGTCGATTTCGCCGGCATCAAGGTCGCGCTCGACTGCGCGCATGGTGCTGCCTGCGCGACGACGCCCGCAGCGCTCGAGCAGCTGGGGGCAGAAGTCGTCGCCATCAACACGGACCCGGACGGCGCCCAGATCAACGTCGGCTGCGGCTCGACGCACCTGGAGCAGGCTGCTGCGCTCATGCGCGAGGTTGGCGCGGATATCGCGCTCGCGCATGACGGCGACGCCGACCGCCTGCTTGCCATCGCACCGGACGGGGCGGTTGTCGACGGGGATTACATCCTCGCTATCTGCGCGTGCGAGCTCAAGAAACGCGGTGAGCTCGCGGCCAACGCCGTCGTGGGCACGGTCATGGCGAATCTGGGTTTCCAGCTTGCCATGCAACGCGAGGGCATCGACGTCGTGAGCACAAAGGTCGGCGACCGTTACGTGCTCGAGCAGATGCGCGAGATGGGCGCGGCTATCGGAGGCGAGCAATCCGGCCATATCATCTTCCTCGAGCACAACTCAACCGGAGATGGGCTGGTCACGGCGCTGCAGCTGCTGGCTGTCATGGCCAAGACCGGTAAGCCGCTCGTCGAGCTCATGCAGGTCATGAACAAGTTCCCGCAAGCGCTCGTCAACGTGAGCGTGACCGACAAGGGGCTGTACGCGGGCAATGAGGCCATCGCCGCGGCAGAAGCTGCGGTCGAGGGCGAGCTGGGCGACGAAGGTCGCCTGCTCGTGCGTCCCAGCGGCACCGAGCCGCTCATCCGCGTCATGGTCGAGGCACGTACGCAGGAGCAGGCGGATGCTTGTGCGCGGCGCGTGGCAGATGTCGTCGCGGCAGAAATCGGAGCGTGAGGGGACAGCGGCGCTTTTCCGCTCGACGCGTCAAGACGGAGAATCTGCAGTTTCGCGCTTATTCGGACGTGAATTAAGCGCGTTTTTGCAGACTCTTCGTTTGTGTGCTGTCCGGGGGCGTGCTGTCTGGGCGCGCATCCTTCACAGCAGGCGCGCGGACTCGCCATGGTTTTCTTCGATTACCTGACGCAGTTCAGCGAGATAGGTTTCCATGAGCTCGCTGGGCTTTCGGTCTGCACGTACGAGGTACCCCACGGTCATCGTGACGTCGGTGTGCAGGGGTATGGAGACGATGCCGCTTTGCATCTCGGGCGTGAGCATGCCGGTCGAAAACGTCCAGCCGTCGAAGTCTGTGAGCAGGCTCGTGAGTGTCGCGCGGTCGGAGATGTGGATGTTTTTAGCGTGCGGAATCTGGTTCAGCGGTTCTTCGGAAAAGTAGAATGAATTCGTCGTTCCCTGCTCGAAGGAGTAGCGTGGGAACGAGACAAGCTCTTCGGGTTCGATGAGCGTCTTGCCCGCCAGCGGGTGCTCCTCGCCCACGAACACGTGCACAGGTGCTTCGAACAGCGGCGTGAACTCCAGATTCCCGTCGTCGAATGCCTTGCGCAACACGCGGGCGTTGTCGTCGTTTATGTAAAGCACACCCACGTCGCTTCTGAAATCGCGCACATCTTCGATGATTTCGTGCGTGGCCGTCTCGCGCATGATGAATTCGTACTCTTCGGCAGCGCAGCGTTCCGCGACGTTGATGAACGCGCGCACGGAAAACGCGTAGTGCTGCGCGGATACGGCCAGGCGGGCGCTGGACGTTGCCCTTCGCGTGAAGCGGTGTTCCAGCATGTCGGCCTGCTCGATGACTTGCCGGGCGTAGGCTAAAAGCTCGGTGCCCTCGTTGGTGAGGGTGACGCCGCGGTTCGAGCGCGTGAAGATGGTTATGCCGAACTCCTTTTCCAGGTCGCGCACGGCAATCGACAGATTGGATTGCGAAGCGTAGATGCTGTTTGCCGCAGCGCTGATCGAGCCGCTTTCGGCAATGGCGATCAGGTAGCGCAGCTGCTGCAGGGTCATGCTCTTCCTTTCATTAACGCGCGACGTGCGAATCTGGGGAGTGCGTCGCTCGATGTTCCACACCCGCTCTTACGGCCTTCGCAATCAGCGCGAAGGCGATCGCTTCGCGAAATCGCTTGTTTCGCGCTTTCGATTGCTTGTCCGCAAGAGCTGCTCCACTTACCTCGCGAGCACGCCCCAGATTCGCACACACCATGTTTTATGTAACAGGGTCTATCGGAGTGTGCTCACAGTATTTCACAAATGCCTATTGCCACGCTATCTAAAACGTCAATATCAACGCATAAAAAGATAGCATTGCCATCGGGCTTTTCAATAATAGCGTGGCATGGTGAAATAAGACGCGACTGAAAACGGCATACGTGCGCCTGCAAGACTCGGCCATGGCGCACGGTGCGGAAAGGATAGGCGAGATGGCGAAAAAGGACATACCCTACGACCAGAAGTACTACGATCCGGAACTCGAGTGCCTGCCGCGCGAGGAGCTGGAGAAGCTGCAGCTTGAGCGCCTGAACGAGGAGCTGAAGTTCGCGTACGAGAACAGCCCCTACTACAAGCGCGCGTGGGACGAGGCAGGCGTGGAGCCGCACGTCGACACGCTCGAGGACTTCCAGAAGTTCCCGTTCATCGACAAGCAGACCGAGCGCGACACGCAGGGCGTCGGGTCGTTCTTCGGCGAGCTGTGCTGCGTGCCGGAAGACGACGTCGTCTACATGGCCACCTCTTCGGGCTCCACGGGCGTGCCCACGATGAGCCCGTTCACCCAGAAGGACTTCGACGACTTCATGGACGCGGAATCGCGCCTGTTTTGGCAGGCGGGCATGCGCCCGAACGACCGCTATCTGCACGGCATGAACTTCGCGCTGTACGTGGGCGGTCCGTGCGTCATCGGCGCGCAGAACCTGGGCGCGTTGGGCATCTGGGTGGGCGCCGTGCCGTCCGACCGCCTGCTGTGGGCGATGAAGCACTACCAGCCCACACACATGTGGTCGTCGCCGTCGTACGCGTGGCTGTTGGGCCAGAAGGCCATCGAGAAAGGCTATGACCCCAAGAAAGACTTCCCCAACCTGCGCACCATCATCATCTCCGGCGAGCCGGGCGGTTCCATCGAGACGACGCGCCAGGCCATCGAGGACATCTGGGACGCGAGCGTATACGACTTCTTCGGCTTGTCCGATATCTACGGCGCGTGCGCGGGCATGTGCGAATACAAAGACGGCCTGCACCTGATTGAAGACCAGATTATGGTCGAGACCATCGACCCGGTGACCGGTGAGGTGCTCGAGCCGGGCGAGAAAGGCGAAATTGTCTACACGACGCTGCTCAAGCACGCCCGCCCCATGATCCGCTTCCGCTCCGGCGACATCGGCTACGTTGACAACACGCCGTGCGAATGCGGGCGCACCACGTCGCGCATCCACATCCTGGGCCGCAAGGACGAGATGTTCATCGTCAGCGCCGTCAACGTGTTCCCGTCCGACATCGAATACGTCGTGCGCAACGAGAAGGGCCTGACCGGCGAATACCGCATCCGCGTCTACGACGAGAACTACTCGACCAAGTACGAGGTCTCCGTCGAGCGCGCCTACGGCTCCGAAGAGGCGTTCGACGAGATTTCCAAGCGCGTGGAAAAGGCGCTCAAGGCCCATTGCGGCGTGCGTCCCGCTAAGGTCTTGGTCTACGATACCGACAAACTCGGCGTTTCCGCAGAGCACAAGGCCAAGCGCTTCATCGACGAACGCACCTCCACCGACGAGGCCAAGGCCATCGAGCACAAGTTCGAGGCCGAGCACGAGAAGCAGAATTAGAGGGGTAGGGAAGACGTCATGGTACATAAGACCTTCGCCGTTTCGGGCCAGCATTACCTGTTCACCGTCCAGGCCTTCGCGCACACTATCCTGTCCGCCGGGGGAGACGAATACGAGTACGCGCTGCGTGACCGCACGCTCAAGGGCGTCATCGACGACGTGGCAAGCGGGGAAAGCGCCCTGGGCGTCATCTTCGAGAGCACGCAGACCGAGGACGAGATCAACGTCGCGCTCGATGAGGCCGGCCTCGCGTTCAATCAGCTCGTCGAGTCCACGCCGCGCGTCGCGCTGCCCGCGGCGAGCCACCCGCTCGTGAACGCCAAGAGCCTCACGATCGAGGACCTCGCGGATTACCCGTACGTCTACTTCGAGCAGGAAGACGACGCGCCGGCCACGTTTGCCGAAGAGGCGCTCGCGTCGCACCCGCGCGCGAAGAAAATCGCGATGACCGACCGCGCCTCGCTTTCCGAGCTCATCTGCGCGATGAACGGCTACACCATCACGAGCGGCATCCTCGTCGGCATTTCCGACGGCTCGCTTCTGGCGACGGTGCCGCTGGAAACCGACGTGCGCCTGAAGCTGGGCTACGTCACGCGCGCCGGCGAAGAGCTCGAGGGGCTTGCCGCGAAGTTCGTGCAGCTGCTCGAGCGCAACTTGGAGCGCTACGCACAGTTGTAGACAGCGGCGCGGAGCGCCGAGACGAAAAGGCGGCACTTTTCGCATGCGGGGTTTGCGGTTCTGTGGTCAAGAACACGTGTGGGGGCAGCCGGCGATGGCGCCGGCGCGCCCCCGCTTGCGTTTCTGGTCACTTTCCGGCCGAAACTTTGAGCTGGGGCACCTGAGCAGGCGCAAGCGGTACCCCAGCGTGTATTCTCGTCCTGGGGTCTTCGCCAGCTCCCGGCGTATCGGTGTCGTCAGCGTGCCGGTCATGTTCGCGTGGGGTGTGCGACGACTGCATTGGGAAGCGCATTTGCCTAAGCTTGCAAAAAATGCCTAAGTTCGCAAAAATTGCCTAAGATTGCAAACGCATGCGATGCATGTTCGAAATCGAGGCTCAGTATGGCACGAACGAAAAATCCTTTTACTCCGACCTTCGGTATGGTTCCTCCCTTTATGGCTGGCAGAGATCGACTGCTCGACGAGATGTCCATGGCATTCGAAGATGGCATTGGCAACCCCAATTTGGCGACCATACTCGTGGGCGCGCGGGGGACAGGAAAGACCGCCCTTCTGTCCTGCATCGCCGAGGAGGCTCAAAGCAGGGGGTGGGTTGCTGCGAATGTCGTTGCGGCGGACGGCATGCTCGAGGACATCGTCCAACAAGCAGGTAGGGCGGCCGCGCATTTTGTCGATGTGCAAGGCGCGAAAAAGCTCAGCGGGATAAGCATAGGACAGCTACTCAGTCTCGAATGGGTGTTCCAGAGCACGAACGAGGCGAACTGGCGCAGTCGCATGAATGCCCTGCTCGACAAACTCGCCGAGAGCGACACGGGCCTTCTCATTACGGTGGACGAAGTCAACGTTAACGTCGATGAGATGGTTCAGCTCGTGTCCACCTATCAGCTCTTCGTCCGCGAAGGAAGGCAGGTTGCTCTCGTGATGGCCGGCCTTCCCATGAACGTGACAGATCTTATCGAAGATGAGCGCATAACGTTTCTCAGAAGGGCGCGTCAAAGGCATCTGGGTAGGATTGGCGACGCAGATATCAAGAGGACGTATCGAAGGACGGTCGAAAGCGCGGGGAAGCACTTCGAGGATGAAGCTCTGGACATCGCCGTTGGGGCAGCGGATGGCTTTGCGTATATGATGCAGCTGGTGGGGTATTTCGCTTGGGAGGAAAGCTTTGAAAGCGAGGTAATAACCTCTACGTACGTGCGCAGAGGCGTTGCGGAGGCGCGTGATGATTTTGAACGCGGGGTCTTGAGCGCCACATATCGCGAGATGTCCAGAGGGGATAGGGCGTTTGCCCGGGCGATGCTGCCTGACAAGGAGAACAGCCGTCTCGTGGATATTGCGCGGCGCATGGGCAAAGGGACGAACTACGCTTCCACCTACAAGACGCGCCTGCTCAAACATGGTGTTATCGAGGAGGGGGCGCGCGGCACGGTCAGTTTCGCCGTTCCGTTTTTCCGCGAGTATCTGCAGCAACGTGAGGACGGAGCACAGGGCTAGGGTGCATGTAACGCATGCGACGTGCGCGGGCGCTTGCGGGCAAGTTCTCGCCAACCCCGACTTGGCATCGCTTGCGTGTCCGTTCGGTGTGCAGCCGTGATGGGAGGGGATGTCGGGGTACAATGCACAGCATGTGCACCACGATGTTTCGAACAGCCGCCACAACGGGAAAGAGCTGGGCCAACATGACTGAGAAATTCGATAACTGCCAGATCATCATCGACTACCTGCAGGCTGGGTCGAAGGGCAACGACCTGGGCACCGTCGGCGTCGAAATCGAGCATTTCCTGCTCGACGAAGACGGGGAACGCGTGCATTACCGCGAAAAGCACGGGCGTCTGGGCGTCGCGGACATTCTCGAACGCCTTTCGGAGTTCTACCCGAATGTCACGCGCACGGAGGCGGGCGATATCATGGGCTGCTCGCGCGCGGCGGCATCCATTACCATCGAGCCGGCGTCGCAGATCGAACTGTCCATCTCGCCGCTCACCAGCATTGCCGACGTGGAAGCCGAGTACAAGAACTTCGCGTTCCGCTTGGGGCAGATTATCGACCCGCATGACTACAAACTTGTCGCGTGCGGGTACGATCCGGTGGGCAAAGCGGCCGATTGCGAGCTCATCCCCAAGCCGCGCTATCACTATATGGACGAATACTTTGCCAGTCTGCCCGACATGCACGCTGAGCGCATGATGCGCGCTTCGGCGTCCGTGCAGGTCTCGATTGACTTTGCCGATGAGGCCGACGCCGTGCGCAAGATGCGCGTCGCCACGTTGCTGGGGCCGTTGTTCTCGTTCCTGACGGATAACGTGCCCGTGTTCGAAGGCGAGCCGAACATCGAGCCGCTGCGCAGGATGCGCGTGTGGCGCAAGGTCGATCCGGCTCGCTGCATGGTTGTGTCGGTCTGTTCGACGAGGGCTTCGGCTTTTCCGCGTACGCTGACTGGCTGTTGGCCACACCGCCCATTTTCTCGACGCGTCCCGATGAGCATTTCACGGGCAGTACGCCCGCGTCCGAGGTGTATGCGGATGCGTCCATGACCACCGAAGACGTCGAGCATTTGCTGGGCATGTTCTGGCCGGACGTGCGCTTGAAGCACTACGTCGAGATTCGCCAGGGCGATTCGATGCCGCTTGCACCCGCCCTGGGCTACGTCGCGCTCATCAAGGGCCTGTTCTACAGCGAAACGAACCTGGACATCTTGGAACATGCGCTTGGCGTGGGCGCAGACGGCGTGTGGCCGTACACGGCTGACGACGTGGAACGTGCCATTGACGCGATCGTTGCCGACAGCTGGGATGCGCAGGTGTATGGCCGTTCGGTTGTCTCTTGGGTCGATTTGTTGTTCCAGCTTGCTCCTGACGGGCTAGGCACGGAAATCGACTACCTCGAAGAGCTGAAGGACTTCAAGGGGCTGTAAGGGTATGGGCGGAGTTGCCACTTCGCCTGCACCAGCGCACACAGCGCAGGAGGCGCCCGCAATACGAACTTATCTGCTCGACGAAAGCTCGCTGGACGTTGACCCGCGCGTCAACGCGCCCATGAAGGTGTTGTGCGCGTTCGCCATCACGTTCATCGTCGCCGGACATGCCGGTGTCGCCGGGCAACAGGGCGGCATAAACCTCGCGTACAACTTGTTTCCACCGCAATCTTTCCACGTCGGGGTGTTCCTGTTCGTCGCGGGGTATTTTTACAAGGCCAAGCAGGAGGCGCGCCCGTGGCACTACGTCAAAGGGCGCTTGCTGCGACTTATCGTTCCACTCTACGTGCTCAACACGCTGTGGGGCGTCTGGACGCAGGTCGCGCACGGCATCGGTTTC
>CASDTD010000081.1 GCA_949283445.1 uncultured Coriobacteriia bacterium
ACATGGAGGGATGTCCGAGTGGCTGAAGGAGCACGATTGGAAATCGTGTGTGCCGTTTGTAGCGGTACCTAGGGTTCAAATCCCTATCCCTCCGCCAGATTCTTTCGCCCCGCAAATCGCGGGGCTTTTTGTTTCATTTCGCGCTCGTGTCAGAAAAACAAGAGTTGGAGAGTGGGATTCGTTCGATATTGCTCCCCAACTGCGTATCGTTTGGCAATTCGCCAGATTTCATCGAGTTGGAGAGCGCGGCAGGTGAGATTTTGCTCTCCAACTCGTCGTTTTTTGGTAGCGTCATGTTTATATCTCATCGCAGCGGCTGTTCCCATCCTTTCGCCTATACTGAAGAGGCGGGAAAAGGAGGTCAGCATGCGGGTCGCACCGTTCATCGGGGAAGGTATCAACCAGCAGAACGCGATGGCAATGGATGGCAACTTCCATCTCGTCCCCCATATGCACGTTCTCTACTTCGGGCCCATCGAATGTGCACGTCATTCGTTTGCCGGGCTTGTCGAAGACGAGAACGCTTCGGTGCTCGTGGTGAGCGATTTGCAGACGTCTCTTGGCGAAACCGAGTCTCGGGTCGAGGAGGCGGTGCGGGAAATCAGCGCTGATGACCCCTCGGTAGAGGGGTTTCTGCTTTGCACGGCTTGCCAGACGGCGTTTCTGGGCATCGACTTCGACGCGCTTTGCCAGAACCTGCATGTCGCCACGGGGTTGTGTTTCGCGCATGTGGAATTCAATCGCATGTACGCGGGCAATATTCCCGGCAAGACGCGCAAGGACATTTCCGGCGGTGACCGGCTCCATATACGGCGTGCCTTCGCTAAGATGCTCACGCAGCATGCGGATGGTGAATCTGACGGCAAGGGGCTTCTCGTGCTTTCGGATGACCCGCTTGATGCGTCGAATGACCTATACGATTACCTGCAGCTCGAAAACATCGCGTGGGTGCGCAGCGTGGGCGGCATGGACGGTGCCAAGCAACTCTGCGCCAGCCACGATGCTGCGCTTGCCCTGGTGATGACGCCAACATGGCGCGAGGCGGGAGAGTGCCTCGAAACCACCTTGGGCATTCCCACGTTGTATGTGCCGATGAGCTATTCCGAAGAAGAAATTGCCGAATACTACCGGCGCATCGACGCTGTTCTGGAGCCTTGTGGAACCAAGGCCGACTGGAAGGCGCTTCGCGCAGACCGTGAGAAACGTCGTGTCCACGCGCACGAGCGTCTCGAGAAGGCTGCAGATACATGCCCACCGCTCGAGCTCGACCTGCGTGTGGTGAACCGGCCGTTCTCGCTGGTAGAAACACTCATGAATCTAGGGGTTACCGTGCGCAATTTCACGCCGGGCACGCAGCAGGTCAACCACAAAGAACCCGACGATCTGCCGGCGTTTCAGCGTCTGAGCGAGAAGCGGCCGGATATCGGTGCGCGTTTTCGCGGGCAGGCGAAAAGCCCTGGGAAGAAAAGCGGATTCATGGTGGGCCAGGGGCGTCGCGGACGGTACGTCTACACGCGAAAGCCGACGCATATCGAGCGCGTGCCCGAAGAAACGTGCTGGTGGGGCTACTCATCCATAGAGGCTCTGCTGGATTACATCGACGCGAGCCTGCAAAAAACTGGGCAGGAAGGGAGCGCGCAATGAAGGGGCTTTGGCGCAAGCTCATGCCGTTTGCCACGGACATCAACGGCGCGGCGGCCGTGTTCGCGTCTTCGCCCGCCCTTGTCGTCGCGCTCGATTCGAACGGAAGCGTCTCGACGCTGCGCAGGGTCATCGACGTGTCTGCCGGCAAAGCGGATTACGAGACGGTCGATCTAGATGAACTCACCTATGCAACAGGCGATGAAGAGGCGTTTCTCGCCTGCGCCCAGGCGATGTTCCGAGAACTGTGCGCTCAGAGAAGCTCGCTGCACCGGGAGCTCCCCGCGTTCATCGTCTTGCTGAACGCGCCGGTTTCCGCGCTGGTCGGCATCGACGTCAAGAGCATGGCACGCGAGCTGGAGAAGCGGGCGGGGGTTCCCGTCCTCGCAGTCGAGACGAGCGGGAACAGATTTTACGACCGCGGTATTGAGCAGGCATATCTGCAGCTCTGCGCATGTGGCGAACAAGATGCGAGCCGGCAAACGGGTGCGGTGAACATCATTGGGGCATGCGAGCTGGATTGGCCAGGTCATGCCGTGATGGGGGAGGTAATCGACAAGCTGCATGCTGAGGGGCGTACGGTGCTCAGTGACTTCGGCGCAACTGATTCCCTCGAACAGTGGCGGGGCATATACGCGGCAGAGGAAAATCTCGTCGTGTCTGCAGCGGGGCTCAAAGCGGCTCGAATGCTGGAAGAACGGGCGGGTATACCCTACCGCGTGCTGAACGAGATGGACTGGTTCGACAGCTGGGCAGACGGTCTTGGCCCCATCGAAGGCAAGGCTCTCATCATAGGCGAGCAGGTGCAGGCGAATCTCATCCGCCGTTTGCTGGAAAAATGCGGACAGGTGCATGTCGACGTGGGGACCTTCTTCCTGCTCGACAAGGAGCTAAAGCAGCAAAACGACGTGAAGTTTTCCAGTGAGCAGCATGCCCGCGAGGTCATAGGGGAGGGCGATTACGATTACGTCATCGGTGACGAAGCGTTCGGGTGCATAGCACGCAGCGCGTTCATTCCGCTCATGTATCCGCCGGTGGGGTTCGGCGCGCGCGATGGATCGGAACTGAGCAGGAAATGGTTGGCCGACGCCGTTTCCAGTATGAAAAGTAGCAGGCAAAGCGCAACGCAACCCATCAAAAAGCACACCGTGCAGACGTGGGACTTCAGCATTTAGGGGAATCATGAGGCAGATTGCCATATATGGAAAGGGCGGCATCGGGAAGTCGACGGTCGTCCAGAACCTTGCCGCAGCGCTGAGCGCGCAGCGGGGCGCGGACGTCTTCGTGGTGGGATGCGACCCGAAGTCGGACTCTACCCGCCTGTTGCTGGGGCGCATGGCCCGGGCGACGGTGCTCGACGTGCTGCGCGAGGTCGACGAGGACGAGACGGATGCCAGCATGTTCGTGGAGCGCGGGTTTTCCGGCATACGCTGCGTGGAATCCGGCGGCCCAGAGCCGGGCGTGGGTTGTGCGGGCCGGGGCATCATTGCGGCCATCGACCAGCTCGAACATGTGGGTGCGTACACCCCCAAGCCCGATTACGTGTTCTACGACGTCTTGGGCGATGTGGTTTGCGGAGGGTTTGCCATGCCGATTCGCGAAGGCAAGGCCGAAGAGATTTACATCGTCGCAAGCGGCGAGCTCATGGCGCTGTACGCGGCCAACAACATCTGCAAGGGCATCGCGCGCTATGCGGGAAGCGGCGGCGCGCGCCTGGCGGGCATCATCTGCAACAGCCGAAACGTCGAACGCGAGCAAGAGCTCGTGGCGCAGTTCGCGCGTGAGGTGGGCTCGCAGCTCGTGGCTTTCATCCCGCGCGACCCAATCGTGCAAAAAGCCGAGGTGCGCAGGAAGACGGTTGTCGAATACGCGTCAGATTCCATGCAGGCGGCTTGCTATCTGGAGCTTGCCGATGCCATCGCCTCAAACGACAGCCGCGTCACTCCTGCGCCGCTTTCTCAAGAGCGGCTCGAGGAACTGGTGCTGGAATACAGCTGAAGGGGCAGCGGGTCGTTATCTGTTAAGAATCGGCGCGGGTGCGAGGCAGCGGGCGCGCATGAGAGCTTGCCAACGCTCTGCGGCTCGCATATGCGCAAAATATGCGCGCATGAGAGCCAGCCGCCGCGCTGCGATTCGCATATGCGCAAATTCTTGACAGGTTTCTGGCGGGCATGAACTGTCCAACGTCCGCTGCCCGTTTCGCCCAGAAAGCTGCTCCTCAGCAGTCAGGGCATAGCCGCCCGCACCACCGGGATTCTCCTGGTAGTGACGCACCAGATAGCTCACGTCATCGCTCCACTGCGCTTCCAAGGTCACGTTCTCGGTCACCCTGTCGGCGCCGAAATCCCACGGAGTGCCTGCGAGGGTACACCAGTCAACAAAGGCATAGCCTTCCTTCTGCGGGGCGGCAGGCTCAGTTGCCAGACCGTCCTCAGCCACGATCTGCGAGGATACCGAGCTGCCGCCCGTCGCATCGAAGCTCACCTCGAAGAACTGCAGGTTGTCCCTCGCCGGCTGACCGGCTTTGTAATAGTCGGTTTCCGCAGGCCACACACTCACGTAGTAGTCGCCTGGCTTGTCGATCTCCAAGTCGTAGGAGGTGTCCGCGGTAGTGAACACCTTGCTCGTCTCGTAATTGCCGGGGGTGCCGCGGTTCTCCCATTGGATGCAGTACCCGTTCTCGGCTTCCGGCAGCGCATCCCACGACACGTGCAGCGTGCCCGGCTCAGCGCTTTCCAGCAGCAGGTTGTCCACGGGCTGCGCCTGCTCGGCTTTCGAGATGGTGAACTGCTTCACGGCGGAGGCTTCCGTGTTGACGTCGCTTTCCAGCAAGGTCACCTTGACCCAGTAGGTGCCGGGGTCGGACGGGGCGCCGGACAGCTGCTCACCGAGTTGGCCGTCGGCGTCTTCGAACCATGTGACCGTGCAGTTCTCGGGACCGGAAAGATCGAGAACGTTGTAGGTGTAGTCAGCAGGGGAAGGGTTCGAGGCAACCGCGCCGACAAGAGAAGGCACCGGCTGGCCGTCCCACACCTTGTCAAGGCTGTCGACGAGGATGTCCACCTTCCCCGCGAGACGCTTTTCCGCAGGCGTGATCGTGCCGCCATAGTTCGTGATGATGAGGTCTTCGGGTAGCGTTGTACCCTCTGGGATTTCGAGCGTCTGGGATTTCTGGAAGACGAGCTGCGAGCCTGCGGGAATCGAGAAATCATCCGTGGGAGCGACGCGAGTGCCGTAGATGCGACCCGTCAGAGAGCCGTCGCCGGTCTCGTCGGTGAAGATCAGGCCGTTCCAGGAGCCCTGCTTGCTCTTGTCGGATATGCCGGTGGTGAAGATGAC
>CASDTD010000082.1 GCA_949283445.1 uncultured Coriobacteriia bacterium
TTTCCTCTTCAGACGTCTCATCCGCCGTGCCAGGGGCTTCCGCCTGCTCAGCTTGCGCCTTCTTCGTCGTGCGGCGGCGCGTCGTCTTCTTCGGCTTGGGAGCTTCCTCGTCAGCCGTCGCGGCATCAGCTGCTGCCGCAGACTCGTCTGCAGTCTGAACGGCAGCAGGGCTTTCTGCATCTTGCTCGGTTTTCGCGGCCTTCACCGTACGGCGGCGCGTCGTGCGCTTGGGTTTCTCAACCGGTTCGTCTTGCTCGGGTTTTTCTGCCTCAGCTGCCGCCTGATCAGCCTGTTCTTCTTCGACGCCGGCGGGCTTTTCGGCCGCCTTCTTGCGTGTCGTGCGCTTACGCGGGGCCTTCGCGGGCTTTTCCTCTTCAGACGTCTCATCCGCCGTGCCAGGGGCTTCCGCCTGCTCAGCTTGCGCCTTCTTCGTCGTGCGGCGGCGCGTCGTCTTCTTCGGCTTGGCTGCGGCCCCCTCTTCGGGCGCAGCGGTTTCGTCAGCAGGCTGCGTGCTTTCCTGCTCGGTCTGGTCGTTCGTTTCTGTCATGTAGCTTTTCTCCATAAAGGACACGGCGCTAGGCGTTCGTGACCTTTTCCCAATCTGCCTTGAACTTCTCCAGCCCCTGGTCGGTCAGAGGGTGCTGGATGCATTTCTTCATCGCCCCATAGGGAACCGTGGCGATGTCGGCACCCATGAGGGCGGCTTGCGTTACGTGGTTGGCGGAACGCACGGAAGCGGCGATGATCTCGACCTCATGGCCGAAATCGTAGTTCTTCACCGCGGCGACGATGTTGGAGAGCTGCTCGAGGCCGTCTTCTGCAATATCGTCGAAACGGCCGATGAAGGGGCTGATGTAACGTGCGCCCGCGCGAGCGGCAAGCAGAGCCTGGGGAGCACTGAACACGAGCGTCATGTTGACGTCAATGCCCTCCTCGTACAGCGTGCGCGTCGCGGCAAGACCCTCGACGCATACCGGAATCTTGACCACCATGTTGTCGGCAAGCTTGGCAAGGGAACGCCCCTGCTCGACCATGCCGTCACGGTCTTCTGCGGTGACCTCCCCGCTGACGGGGCCGTCGACGAGTTCGCAGATCTTCTTGAGGTGCCCCTCGAAATCCTCGAGCTTGCCACCCGTTTTGGCGTACAGGCTCGGGTTCGTGGTCACGCCAGCAAGCGCGCCCCATGATGCGACTTCTTCGATTTCAGCCAGGTCTGCAGTGTCGAGGAAGAATTTCACGTATCTCTCCTTCTTTCTTGTACATGATGGCCGCCGTGCCCCGTAGCACACTTCGATTGCAAGAAACCATGGCTATGCAAAATGTGCGAACGGGGATTTCAGCATGCGGAAGGGATTTTCGAAAACACCGCTCGTGCCTTCGAAATCAGTGCCACTATAGCAGATGCGCAAACGCGGTACAATAGAGCCGAAACATAAGCTCTTAACTGGGAGTTCGCATGTCTATACCACGCTTTTTCATGGAATCGCCCCTGCCGGAAGGCGACGTTGTCACGCTTCCTTTCTCCGAAAAGGAACTCTTCCACATGAACGTGCGCCGCATCGAGGTCGGCGAGCACATCGCCGCATGCTCGGCCGGCGGCAAGTGCTGGGAAATCGTGATCGACTCCATCGACAACGAGAAGGCCACCGGGCACTCCGTTGGCATGATGCCCGTAGAAGACGTGCCGAACCTGACGCTGGTGCAGGGCATCTCCAAGGGCGACCGTATGGGCTCAACCATCCGCCAGACCACGGAGCTGGGCATCCAGCGCATCATCCCGTTCCTCTCCGAGCGCACCGTCGTGCGCCTGGCCGTTGACGAAGGCGCGCGCAAGGGCTCGCGCTGGCGCCGCATCGCGCTTTCCGCCGCCAAGCAGTCCGGGCGCACCATCCTCCCCATCGTCGACGACCCGACCGACCTTGCCACCATCTGCAAGGAGCTCGCGGATTTCGACCGTGTCGTCATCGCCTGGGAAGAAGCCGACAAAAACGCCAGCGGCCAGGCGCTCTCCGTTTCCGATGCGCTGGAAGGCATGGGCTCCGACAACCGCGTGGCGCTGGTCATCGGCCCGGAAGGCGGCCTTTCGCGCAAAGAAGTCGACACCTTCAAAGCGCTGGGCGACTTCGTGAAGGTAGTGTCCTTGGGGCAGCTCATCCTGCGCACGGAAACCGCCGGAACCGTTGCCACGGCGCTGTGCATGTACGAGCTCGGCGGCTTGGGCAACCACAAGTAGGCCCGTCGTGCCCGACACGAGCGCACCGCGCTTTCACATCCATACCTTCGGCTGCAAAGTCAACCGCGCAGAATCGGAGAACATAGCGGCGCGGCTTCTTGCCGCGGGCTGGCAGCAAGCGCCTGCGGCCGAATGCGATATCGCCATCGTCAACACCTGCACGGTCA
>CASDTD010000083.1 GCA_949283445.1 uncultured Coriobacteriia bacterium
GGCCGACATCATCAAGCTCGCCATGGTCGACGTGCCGCACCGCATGCGCGAGGCGGGGCTCCAAGCGCACCTCATCCTGCAGATTCACGATGAGCTGGACTTCGAGTGCCCCGAGGAGGAGGTCGACGCGCTTATCGCGCTCGTGCGCGACACAATGGAGAACGTCGTGCGCCTGCGCGTGCCCCTCATCGCCGAGGCATCAACCGGCGTTACCTGGGCAGACGCCAAGTAGGGAAGTGGCCTAGTCGGGAAGCGGCCTGCGAGAGAGCCGGGTCTTGGGGCAGTGCTGTCGGATTCGCCCATGCTGCGGGATCGGGGTGTCAATTTGTTCTGCCATGCGAGTCCTGCGGGTCATTTTCTCCCGCTTTGCGAGCCTATTGCCAAAAGTTCCTGCAATGCAGGCTCGCCGTGTCGATTACGCCTGCCGTGCGCGAACAATTGCCCGAGAAGCGCGCACGGCAGGTATATCTGACACGTTCAGGCAGCACGGTGGGAATAATTGACCTTCTCGCCGCAATCTGGAGAAAATTGACCCTGCGGTTTCGCAGCTCAGGCAAATCTGCCTCCGATTATGCGATGAGGATATACATGTCCTGCCGATGCCGCAGCTCAGCTGGGCCTGTTGATCCTGTCGCGCTGAGCGCAATGTGTAGGGCTCGCGAATCATGCAGCAACGCTCGAGTTGCCCGACAGTGCCTCAAGAGGCGAGAAACACGGTCTTCTTTCGTAAATCCAACCAAAAGCCGTGCCATGTCTGATCTCCCGTCTGTTGAGCGACTGGTATCAGACCTTACTTTCGCAGATAGGTTTTCCACAGGCGCCGAAGGTGCTGCATTCCTTTCCACAGGTACGTACCACGTGCGGTCCGGGCTCAAGCAGCCCTATGCGTTCCGTCTGGCCGGACGTTCCGTGGTAGCGTGAGGGCATGGACTTCTGCATTTGCGACATTTCGGCTTTTGAGTACCTGCGCTTTGCCACGGGGCCGGCTGGTCACGGCATCAAGCGCCTGGAGCACCACGAGCTTCGCGGAGGCGTTGGCGGTATCGGCGGCGCTTCTCGCGCCTACCTGCAGTGCCAGGGCGTTAACGTTGGGTGCCTGCATGTACTGGTGTCGCGTCCGGGGGAGCGTTCGGCGTCGGCGGGAGTGCGCTCCCATGTTCTGGGAGCCCCGCTTCCGGGAGGCTCATTTGTGCGTGTTGCCCCGGGCATCTGCTCCGTTTCCCCGGAGCTCCTGTTCGTTCAGATGGCAAGGCGGCTATCGTTTGCCCGTCTCGTCCTGTTTGGTTTTGAGCTCTGCGGCAAGTATACGATCGTCTCAACGTCTGGCCAGGGTGCGTATGCGCATCATTACGAGCCGCGCGAGCAAGTCACGAGCGTCTCGCGCATCGCCTCGTACCTCGATTCGCTTCCCAAGGTTGCCGGCCTCAAGCGGGCGCGCCGAGCGCTTAGATTCGTCTCCGACGGCGCAGAGTCGCCCGAGGAAGCCAAAATGGTGGCGGCGGCCTGCCTCTCAACGGCGGAGGGAGGGTACGGGCTGCCGCTGCCCTACATGGGATATCGTGTTGACGGTGCCGAGCGGTTTCGCAGGTGCGACGCGTACTTCTCGAGAGGTCGCGTTGACCTTGAGTACAACGGCGCGGTGCACGATTCGGCAGATGCCGGCGCACGGGACGCCCAGCGCGCGAATGCGCTCGAGAGCCTGGGCGTGACCGTGATATCCGTGACGCGATGCGAGTTGCGCGACCCCGACAAGTTTGAGAAGATCGTACGCCGCGTGCTGCGCTGCAGCGGCAGGCGTCTGCGCATCAGATCCCGACATTTTTACAAGAGGCGCGCGGCGCTTTGGACGCAGCTCTTTGGCGCGGGCGCCGGCTCGGATGGCTGCGGCGCATAGGCGCTGGGCGAACGCATGCGGGCGTCGGGCCACGGCGCGCCGTCGCGACGGAACGTCCACATCTTCTGCGTATCCGATAAAAGCGCCGATAACCGCGCCGATATTCAAGCACATGAGAACAACCAACAAAAGTATGCATAAAACTGCATAAGCAAGAACAAATATCGTTGCGAATGAGTTAACGATAGCAAGTTATGCAAATCCGCGCTATAATGCAGCGCAGCACGTACCCAAGAGGCTGATCTTGCCGCAGCCAGCGCGCCGAGCACGGTTTGGCGCACGGGGCCATACCCGCAGGTCCGCGGCAGGAGAGCATAAAGGAGGAACCATGGCAGAGAAGGACAAGGTCGTACTCGCGTATTCCGGCGGCCTCGACACGTCCGTCATCGTCAAGTGGCTGCAGGTCGAGAAGAACCTCGACGTCATCGCCATCTGCGGCAACGTGGGCCAGGACGAGAAGGACCTCAGCTGGATCAAGCAGAAGGCGCTCGACATGGGCGCGTACGCCTCTGAGGCCGTTGACATGCGCGCCGAGTACGCCGACAAGTACCTCA
>CASDTD010000084.1 GCA_949283445.1 uncultured Coriobacteriia bacterium
GAAAGCGCGTCTCTCATGGACTTGCGCACGCGGTTGAACTCGCCCTTATGCGCTTCGAGCGCGTCGTTGACGGCGCGTGCCACTGCCTCGGTGGCCTCGGCGACGAACTCGTCGTTGTCGCACCCCGGAATGCCGCGCATCTGAATGACGGGGCCTGCGGCAAGCGTGCCTTTCTTGCGGTTCACGACGAGGCACACGCTGGCCACGCCTTCGGAAGACATGGACTGGCGGTCGCGCAGCACGTCCTGCCCGATATCGCCCACCGACGAGCCGTCCACGTACACGATGCCGCTTTCGACGGGCTTGTCACGCGTGACCTTGCCGTTTTGCATCTTGAGCGAATCACCGTTGTCGAGGATGAAGATATGGTCGGGGTTCACGCCCACTGCCTCAGCAAGACGCGCGTGCGCGCGCAGATGCGAGGCTTCGCCGTGGACGGGCATGAAATAGTTCGGTTTCACGAGCGAAAGGACGATCTTGAGCTCCTCGGCGCCGGCATGCCCGGACACGTGCACGAGCGCACGGCTCTTGTCCCACACGTCAGCCCCGATCTTGGAAAGCTGGTTGATGACGCGCGTGACGGACTTCTCGTTACCGGGAACGGGCGTGGCCGAGATGATGACCGTGTCGCCCTTCTCGATGGAAATGGTCTTGTGCTCCCCCACCGACATGCGCGACAGAGCGGACAGCGGCTCGCCCTGGCTACCCGTGCACAGCACGACGATCTTGTCGGGGCGGTAGTCCCCGACGTCGTAGGCATCGATGATGAGGTCATCGGGCACGTCGAGATACCCCAGTTCGCGGGCAATGCGCGTGTTGGTGAGCATGGACCTGCCCGTAACGGCGACCTTGCGCCCGGCAACACGCGCGGCGTTGCACACCTGCTGTACGCGATGGATGTGCGACGAGAACGCGGCGACGACGACACGTTGCTTGGCAGAACCGATGACGCGGTTCAGCGTGACGCCCACTTCTGCCTCGGATTTCGTGAACTCCTTTTTCGTCGCGTTCGTGGAATCGGACATGAACAGGTCGACGCCCTGGGCGGCGAAACGCGCCAAGGCGGCGAAATCGGTAAGCTCGCCGTCGATGGGCGTCTGGTCGAGCTTGAAGTCGCCCGTGTGCAAAACGTTGCCGGCGGGCGTGTGGATGAAGATGCCCATGGCGCCGGGAATGGAGTGGTTGACCGTGAAGAACTCGAGCTCGAAGCAGCCGAGCTTGGCGGTGCCACCCCGGTGCACCTCGCGCAGTTCGGGCTGCTTGGAAAGACGGTGCTCCTCGAGTTTGCCGGCGATCATGCCCACGGTGAGCTTGGTGCCTAGCACGGGAACCGAGCGGTCAAGGTCTTTGAGCAGGTACGGCAGCGCGCCGGTATGGTCTTCGTGGCCGTGCGTGATGACGATGCCGCGCAGCTTGTCCGCATGCTCCAGAATGTACGTGTAGTCGGGCAGGATGAGGTCGACGCCCACGTGCTCGTCATCGGGAAACATCAGACCGGCATCGACGAGGATGATGTCATCGCCGCATTCGAACGCGGTCATGTTCTTGCCGATGGCGTCCAGGCCACCCAACGGTATCACGCGCAGCGCAGGAGCGCTCTTGCGCTTCGAAGAGCCGCGCGACCTCCTGCGACGGGATTTGGCCGGCTTGTTTGCGGGTGCCTGGCCCCCGTCGCCCGGAAGGCTCTTATTGATTTCAGGCATTATGGTGTTCTAACTCCTCTTGCCTGCGATCATGTGCAGGAAACGTCATTACTCGACTGGCGCGCACCGACGCATGACCTCGGCGAGCTCAGCAGACTGCTCGGCCGTTGCGGGTATGAGCGGCAAGCGCAGCCCGCCCACGGGAAAGCCGACGAGCTTCAGCGCTTCCTTCACCATGATGGGGTTGGCTGTCACGAACAGCTCGTCCATCAACGGCAAGAGCGCCTCGTGCGCCTTGAGCGCCTCTTCGTGCTTGCCAGCGGCCTCAAGCTCGACGATTTCCTTCATGCGTCGCGGTGCGACATTGGCGATGGTTGAAACCACGCCCACGCCGCCCAAGCCCATGATCTCAAGGGTTGCCTGGTCATCGCCTGAGTAAACCCAGAAATCTTCAGGCGCGCCCTCGACTATAGCGGCGATCTGGTCCATTTTCCCGCTGGCCTCTTTAATCGCGACGATGTTGTCGAAATCGTTGGCGAGGGCAACGGTGGTCTCGGCGTTCATGTTCACGACAGAACGGCCGGGAATGTTGTACAGCATTATCGGGGTATCCACGGAATTTGCAATAGCCGCGAAATGACGGTAGAGCCCCTCCTGCGGCGGCTTGTTGTAATAGGGAACGACGACGAGATACCCGGTAAAGCCCATCGGCTCCACCTCTCTGGCGAAATCGCAGGAATCCTGCGTGCAGTTGTCGCCCACGTAGGCGATGGTGTTGCAACGCCCGTCGACTGCCTCGAGCACGGCGCTGAAAAGCTTCAGCTTGTCAGCGTGGGAAACAGTCGGGCATTCGCCCGTGGTCGGGCAGACGGCGATGCAGTCGACACCCGCCTCGACGAAGCGGTCGGCAAGCTGCTGGGCGCGGTCGAAATCGACCTCGAGGTCATCGGTGAACGGCGTGACGCTGGCGACGATGGTGCGTCCGAACAAAGGTGCGGTCATGAGATACTCCTATCTGTCGGGGCTAGTCGGCAAAGCGGCCGGTCAGTCCATGAGGTTTTCGAGGCCGATGAGAACCCCGTCGACATCTGCCACGGCGCGTACCGCCATGAGGATGCCGGGCATATAGGACGCGCGGTCGATGGAGTCATGGCGAATAGTGAGCGTCTGCCCCATGCTGCCGAAGATGACCTCCTGGTGCGCGACGTAGCCTGCCGTGCGCACGCTGTGCACGGGCACGCCGTCGACATCGGCGCCGCGGGCGCCTTCGTAGCCGGCAAGCTCCGTTTCCTTGCCGGGGGCTTGCGATGCCGCGTCGCGGGCGGCGGCAATCATGCGCGCCGTGCGCACGGCCGTGCCCGAAGGAGCGTCCTTCTTGCCGTCGTGATGCAACTCGATGACCTCGGCATCGGGGAAGTACTTGGCCGCCTGCTGGGCGAAGAGCATCATGAGCACCGCGCCGGTGGTGAAATTGGGCGCATGGAACAGATGCGCGCCGTTTACGGCGGACTGCTCATGAATTTCCGCGAGCTTCTCTTCCGAAAGCCCCGTCGTGCCGAGCACGCAGTGCACGCCCTTGCCCAGGGCACAGCGTAAGTTGCCCTCGGCGGCGTCGGGGCGCGTGAAATCAATCAGGACGTCGGGAGCGGACAGGTCAATCGCGCGGGCGAGGTCATTGTAGACGGGCACGCCCGCCTCCCCCGTCACGGTGCCCTCGGCAGCCATGACATCGACACCGCCGACGAGCTGCATGTCGGAAGCGCCCTCGACCGCTTTGCAGATTTCGGTTCCCATGCGGCCCAACGCGCCGCTCACCAGTACCTTGATCATCTACGCCAACATCCCTTCTACTTCCTCGGCCGAATACGGGCTTATCACGCCCACCGTCGGCTCTGCTGAGAACAAGTGTGCAGCAGCTTCGTTCACTTCCGCGCGTGAAACGGCCTCGTATCGTTCAAGCGTCTCGTCTACAGAGAGGAACGGCAGCCCTGAAACGGCCATTCTGCCCAAACGGAGCATGCGCGCCGATGTCGATTCCATGCCCAAGACGAAATTGCCGCGCACCGCGCCTTTGGCACGGGCAAGCTCTTCGTCGCTCACCCCTTCACGTGCCACCTTCAGGCATTCGGCACGGGCCAGAGAAAGCACCTCGGAAAGATTTTCCGGACGCGACCCGGCGTACAGGGCAAAGACGCCAGCGTCCTCGAAAAGCTGGTTGACGCAGTAGACCGAGTAGGCCAGCCCGCGCTTCTCGCGTATCTCCTGGAACAGGCGGGAACTCATGCCACCGCCCATCGCCGACGAGAGAAGCGACAGCGCGTAGCGTTTCGGGTCTTGCGCGGAAACGGACGGATACCCGCAGATCATATGAGCCTGCTCCGTCTTCTTCACCTGCACCGCACAGCGTTTCCGGGCAGGCTCCTCTTGCGGGACGCGCGCAAGGCGCGCGCCAGTCGGAAGCTTTTCCAGCCATCTGTCTGCCAAGCCGACGATGTGTTCGTGATCGACGTTTCCGCAGGCGACGACCGTGATGTTTCCCGTCGTGTAATGGGCGTCTCGATAGGCGTGCAAAGCCTCCTGGCTCAATGCGGACACGCTCGCGCGCGTGCCCAGCACGGGCCTGCCCAGCGGATGCGTGGGCATGAACGCGCCCGCGAACAGGTCGAACACGTGGTCTTCGGGGGTGTCTTCGCTGCGTGCTATTTCCTCGATGACCACCTCGCGTTCCAGCTCGATGTCGTCTGCCTTGAGACGTGCGTCGACGATCATGTCGGAGAGGACTTCGAACATCTCGTCTGCATGCTCGTCGATGACGCGTGCGTAAAAGCACGTGTATTCGCGCGAGGTGAACGCGTTGAGCTCGGCGCCCAGCGCGTCTGCCGTCGCCGATATGTCCAGGGCGCTGCGCTTTGCCGTGCCCTTGAACAGCAGATGCTCCATGAAATGCGACATGCCGTACTCGCCCTCGAGCTCGTCGCGGTTGCCGCAGCGCACCCAAAACCCTAAAGCAACCGACCGCACGCCCTCGATACGCTCGGTCACGACGGATACCCCGGTGTCAAGCGTCGTTTGATTGCAGAACATAAGCCTCCTTTTTAGGCGGGTTGGATGTAGCCGGCGAACAGCGCGGGCGCAGCACGTACGCCCGGTTTAGAAGTACGCCCGGTAGCGCACCTGCTCGTTGAGCTCGTCGTCGGGGAACAGATAGCGGTACAGGTCGACGAAATAATCGTCGGTCATCGAGGCGATGAAGTCGACGACGGCGTCTTGCGGACGGTTTGAAAGCTCCCAGGCATAATCATGGCGCTGCAAAGGCTGGTTGATGTAGTGCCTGAAAATGGGCGATTCTTCCCTACCCGCGACGATGTCGTCGACGAAGGTCTCGAACATGCGCTCCATCATCGGCTCGACGACGCTGATGCGGTGCACGACTTCGTCGCTTTTGTAGATCTTCTCGTAGTTCTCGCGGCGGACGGCGTCGACAGCCGCATAGACCTCCTCGTCCATGGCGAGATAGTCCTTGTCCAGCGAGTTCTTGATGATATTGTGCGTCACGTTGTAGATGATCTGGTGGTTGAGCTTGCCGATGACGGGGCTTTCCGCGTAGGAGTCGACCGTGCCCAGCTTGATCTTCTCGGCATCCTGACGGTCTTTCCCCAGATACGCGATGATGTCCGAAATGCGCACGACGCAGCCTTCCAGCGTGCTGGGGCGCAGATCGCGTATGTTGCTCTCGTCTGTATAGCAGCTCTCGACCAACGCATCGAGATCGGCAAACGTCGGACAGGGCTTGGGACGGTACTCGAGAAACGTCTTCTCACCGCAGTGCGTGAGAATGCCGTTGTACGTCTGCAGGCAGAGATTGGTCTTTGCTATGGTCTTGAGCAGGCGCACGGAATGCACGTTGTGGTTGAAATAGCGGCCCGTCGAAGCAT
>CASDTD010000085.1 GCA_949283445.1 uncultured Coriobacteriia bacterium
GACCACGAGGTCGCAGAGCTTGTCGCGTGCGAGTTCTGCCTGCGCGAGATACTCTTCGGGGATGTCCTCGACACGTTCTTTGTCGCCGCTCTCGTCGAAGTAGCGGGCCTTCATGCGAATGATGTCGATGACGCCCTTGAAATCGGGGCCCTGCTCGATGGGGATGGTAACCGGGCCGAGCTTCGAGCCAAAGCGCGCGTGCAGCGTGGCCATGGAGGTATCGAAGTTCGCGCCTTCTTTGTCGATATGGTTGATGAACACGGCACGGGACAGACGCATGTCTTCGGCTTCGTGCCACAGCTGCGTGGTCATGGCCTGCGGGCCGGCGACCGCGTCGACGACGAACAGCGCCATTTCGGCTGCCGTCATGGAGGAAAGCGTATCGCCGATGAAGTCCGGGTGACCCGACGTGTCGAGCACGTTGATCTTGTAATCCTTGTACGGGATGGGCGCCAGAGAGGTGCTGAGCGTGAACTTGCGCTTGATTTCCTCTGGGTCGTAGTCAAGGTAGGATTTGCCGTCGTGGGTCGTGCCCATGCGGGACGTCCTTCCCGAGACGTAGAGCATCGCCTCAGCCAGCGAAGTCTTGCCAGACCCGTCTTGGCCTACAAGGACGATGTTGCGGACATGTTCAGTAGCAGGAGCAGCCATGTGACCACCAACCAATCTGTTGGACGCTTACCAAACCTTTCAGCAATCGCTGATGAACAATGTAGCGTAAGCACAGCTCAAACGCCATAGTTTGCTCTATCATACCCAAGGCAAATCTTGCATTTTCGTTTGTGGAACCAGGCTGGACCGCACTCGATGGGAGTACCGTGAAACCCGAATTACTCGCCCCCGCAGGCGGCGCGGAACAACTCGAATACGCGATACGCTTTGGCGCGGATGCCGTGTATCTGGCCTGCGAGCAGTTCGGCATGCGCCAGCGCGCCCATAACTTCAAGCTCGACGAGCTTGCCGATGTGGTCGCCTTCGCTCACGCCCGAAACGTCAAGGTGCACGTCACCTGCAACGTCATGATGCACGAAGCTGACATGGGGCAGTTGCCCGCGTTTCTCGAGCGGGTCGACGATGCCGGAGCTGACGCGCTCATCATCGGCGACCTCGGCGCGCTTTCGTTGGCAAAGACATACGCCCCACACGTGGCTCTGCATGCCAGCACGCAGGCGAGCATCTGCAATGCGCAGGCTGCATGCGTGTGGCACGAGTTGGGCGCGAGCAGGATCGTCTGCGCGCGCGAGCTTTCCCTGGCCGACATCGCGGCGATGCGCGCCGAGCTGCCTCCAGAGCTGGAGCTTGAGGTGTTCGCGCACGGTTCCATGTGCATGGCGTATTCGGGGCGCTGCCTCATCAGCGACTACCTCACGGGCAGAAGCGCGCTTTCGGGGCATTGCACGCAGCCCTGCCGCTGGAACTACACGCTGGAAGAGGAAAAACGTCCCGGCGAGCACTTCCCCATCGAGCAAGACGAACACGGCACCTACATCATGAACGCCGAAGACCTCAACATGCTCGCCCATCTTGACGAGCTGGAACAGGCCGGAGTGAGCTCCATCAAGATCGAAGGGCGCAACAAGAAGGCGTTCTACGTTGCCACGGTCGTCAACGCCTACCGGCAGGTGCTCGACAGGGCCGATCTGGACATGTTCGCACGCGAGCTGGAGACCGTCTCGCATCGTCCCTACTCCACCGGATTTTTCTTCGGCCCCGCGCATCAGGCAACGAAGACGGACGCACGCGAGCAGACGCGCGAGCTGGCCGCCATCGTGTTGTCGACACGACGTTTGCCTGACGACCAGACGGAAGCGACGGTGCGCTGCCGCAACGCTTTCGAGCTGACGGCACCGCTCGAGGTCCTCTCCCCCAACCAGCCCGTGCGTGTTGTGCCCCTCGAAGGACTGTGGTGGCTGGGGCCAAACGACGACGAGCGCCTCGATGCTCCAGAGCCAACCGAGCGCGCCAACCGGACGATGGAGCTCTACCGCATCGTGACGCCCTGCGAGCTGCGCGAGCACGACATTCTGCGCAAGGTGCTGTAGAGCATAGTGGCAGAGCGGCTTGTGCCGTCAGGGCGTACTGCTTCTTCGACGTTTCGCACCCGTTTGTCTGCCACGCGCAATCAGTGCTCAGGCGCAGTGCCCTACACGCGCCTTATCGCACTACCGAACGTGGGTGAGCAAAGGGCCGCTTCACTTACCTCATATCCGCTCG
>CASDTD010000086.1 GCA_949283445.1 uncultured Coriobacteriia bacterium
GTCTCGCGCATGCTGCACAAACGGCAGCTGGCTGCACGCGAGGCGCAAGCAGAACACGAGGCTCGCGAAAAAGCGGAAGCGCAGCGCGCGCAGGCCGTCGAGAAAAACCGCATCGCCGGCGAGCTGCACGATTCCGTCGGCCATGACCTCACCGCCATCATCGCGCTTTCCGAAGGGCTCGCCGCGCATGTCGACGATGACGAGCTGGCACGGGCGCTTGCCAGCATCAACGAACTCGCCCGCGCGGGACTCGCCGACACGCGCAAGGCCGTGACGGCGCTCTCTGCCGCCGATACCGCCCCAGAAGATGCGCCTTCGCACGGCGTAGACGATCCGCTGCACGGCGTCGAAGACATCAAGAAACTGCTCGACACCGTGCGCGAGGCGGGCATTGCCGCCGCGTTCATGGAGACGGGGCGGGCAGGCGACGCCGCGCAGGCAGAGCTCGCGTTCCGCGTCGCCCGCGAGGGCATCACCAACGCGCTGCGCCACGCGCGCGACATGCAGCGTCTCACCGTCTCGCTCGACCACAGAAATGACGGGTGGGCAGTGCTGGCCGTGCGCGACGACGGGACGATGACGCGGGAAGGCGTCGATGACGAGCCCCTTGACGGAACGGGACTGGCGCGTCTGCGCCGCGCTGTCGAAGACGCGGGCGGCACGCTTCATGCAGGGCCGCGCGAGACCGGCGGCTGGGAACTGCATGCCGAGCTCGTGCCTTCCTCGCATGACAAAGGGTCACATCAAATGTCACATCGCTCCAAGAGAACGGAGGAGCAATGACGCATACGGAAACCGATCCCATTCGCGTGATGATCGTCGACGACCAAGCACCGGCGCGCCTGGGGCTTTCGCTCATGTTGAAAAGCGACGAATCGCTTCTCGTCGCACTCGAAGCCGAAGACGGGCAACAGGCGCTCGACAAGCTTGCTGCCTGCCCCGAACACGGCATCAAGCTACCCGACGTCGTCTTGATGGACATCCGCATGCCGCATATGGACGGCATCGACGCCACGGCCGAAATCACACAGCGCTATCCCGACATCCGCGTGCTCGTGCTCACGACCTACGACGAAGACGACTACGCGTTCGGCGCGCTCGAAGCCGGCGCTTCGGGCTTCCTGCTCAAGGACGTGCGCACTGCCGAGCTCACACGCGCAGTCCACGCCGTAGCAGCCGGCGATGCAGTGCTCACGCCCCGCATCACGCGCGAGGTCCTGCACCGCAGCGTCTCCCCCGTCGAACACGGAAGCGAACAGGAGCGCCTGCGACGCGCGTTTCGCTCCCTGACCGAGCGCGAACGCGAAATATGCGCGCTCATCGCCGACGGCCTGACGAACGCGGAAATCGCCGAGCACCTGGTCGTGCAGGCCGCTAGCGTCAAACGCGCCATCACCCGCATACTCGCCAAGCTCGAGATGCGCGACCGCGTGCAGATTGCCGTTTCCTGGTATAAGGCGGGGTTCTAAAGCTGCAGCCGGCGATGCCGGCCTGCTCCCATAACGACAACTCTGCGAAAACGCGCTTAAAACCGGTGCAATCAACCGCGTTTCTGCGGAGTCAGCGCTTTCCCAGCCAAAAAGCAAGGGGCGCACCCGATACGGGCACGCCCCCAGAAACTTGCGACTTCACCGTCACATGACGCTATCGCATACGACGCCAGACACTACCCCAGCGGCGTCACGATGGTGAGCGGCACGGCCGCCACGACGATGAGCCAGCGCACCAGGAAACCGCCGATGAGAACCGCGATGTCGGAGGCGGCGCTGATGTAATGCGCCTTGCGGCTCTCCTCGAACTCCTTCGGGCTGAAGAAGAGCAGCCAGGTCTCCAGCACCGTCGGGCCGACCAGGCCAATGAGCACCAAACCGATCCAGAACCACAGCGCGTATTCGCCCGCAACCATGTTCATGATGGAAGCAGCGCCCGCCGGGTTCACGCTGTACGTGATGAAGCACAGCGAGGCAACGAGCACGAGCTCGATGATGGGCAGGCAGAAGTGGAACTTCTTGAGCACGCCCACGCGGATGAACTCGTCAGCGTGCTTGAACACAGCCAGCAGCAGGACGGAAGCCGCGCCGGAGGAAAGCGCCGAGACCAGGAACAAGATGGGCAGCAGCGCGTTGTTCCACAGCGGGTAGGTCTGGCACACGCCCAGCAGCACGCCGGTGTAGACGGCCACGCACAGCGAGAGCACGACGCCCACGATGTCGAGCCACACGGGCACGTCCTTCTTCTTGAAGTCCATGATGACCACGATGATGGACAGGATCATGAACAGGCTCAGGAACACCACGCCCCACATCATGACCGAACCGGGGTTCATAAGCAGGAAGAAGAAGCGCAGCGGGTTGTGCAAGCCGGCTTCCGCGTCAACGATCAGCAGGATGAGGCCGACGGCCACGACGATGGGCGCGACCAGATGGCCGGTACGGCGCATGGACGTCGCGTCCGGATGACGCCACCCCAGAAAGGCGCTCGTGATATACGCGCCGCCGCCCAGGCCCGCCAAGAACAGGTACCAGGCGATGATGGATCCCCACACGGGTTCGTACATCATGGTTATCACCTCACGTAGAAGATCTTGGCCTTCGTCAGGTCGCCTGCGACGGGCAGGGCATTTCTCTCGACGATGGCACGGGACAGTTCGCAGTTGGGGTCATCGAGGTCGCCGAAGATGCGGCAGCCGGTGACGCAGGCCGTGACGCAGGTGTTGGACGGCGTCTCCGGGTGCTCGTAGACCCAGTGGTGGCAGAACTTGCACTTCTCGACGGCGCCCGTCTTGGAGTTGTGCACGCGCACCTGATAGGGGCAGGCGGTCATGCAGTACTTGCAGCCGATGCACTTGCTCTCGTCCACCGTCACGACGCCGTTCTCGTCGATGGAGGAAGCGCCGGTGGGGCACACGTGCACGCACGGGGCGTCTTCGCAGTGCATGCACTGCAGCGGGACGGCCTCGTAGGCGACGTTGGGAAGCGTGCCGGTCTCGCGCTCTTCGTAGCGGATGTAGTCGACATCAGGCTCGAGCGCGTTCTGACGCTGGCACGCGGTGCGGCAGGCATAGCAGCCGATGCAGTTCGTCGTGTCGATGAGCATTCCGTAGTGGGTCATCATGCACCTACTTTCTTCACCGTGACGATGGTCTCCTGCGACATCGTCCCGCCGTAGCCGGGCTCGATGTGGAACGGCACGAAGTCCATCTGGCGCAGGCCGACGTTATAGGCCGTCTTCTGCTCGGGCACCGAGCAGCCGTAATGGCTCGGCAGGTAAATGGAGCCGGGCTCGATGCGCTGGGTCGCCTTGACGCGCGTGCGCCCGGTGTGCGTCTCGGAGGAGAGCTCCACCTCGTCGCCGTCGGAGATGCCCATGCTCGCCGCGACGTCCGCGTTCATCCAGATGCGCTCCAGGCCGTACATCTTCGTGATGGCCATGAGCGGCTCGATGTTGGCGGTCTGCGTATGCGTGTGGATGGCCTGCTTGCCGCCGATGAGGCGGAACTGTCCCTCGCCCGGCGTGACCTTGGTCTCCAGCCAGCCCGGGGAGGCCGGGAAGCCGGCGGCCTTGCAGGCATCGCTCGTGAAGTGCACCTTCTTGTCTTCGGTGCCCCACTCGGTCTTGAGCGCGTACTTCAGCTTCATGTCCGTGAAAACGTGCGTGCCTTCCTTCTGGAGCTGCGCGAGCGACAGTCCGACGGTCTTGAGCTGCGCATCGGCCAGCTCGTCGATGGTGAAGTCAAAGTACTGCCCCACGCCGCACGCCTTGGCGAGCTCGGTGAAAATCTCGTCGACGGGCTTGGTATTGGGGTGGACTTTCTCGAGCACGCGGTCGCGCAGGCTCACGACGGGCACCTTGCCGCCGACGAACTCGGGCACCTCGAGGCGCTCCAGATAGCTCGTGTCGGGCAGGACGTACTGGCAGGCCTGGCAGGTTTCCGTGAGCTGCACGTCGATGGCGACGGACAGCTCGGCACCGCCGACGAACTCGGCGAGCTTGGCCGGGTTGGAATAGCCCGCCACGCAGTTGGACTGGTAGAAGAAAACGCCCTTGACCTTGCCTTCGGGAATCTGCGAGAGCGCGTAGGTGGACACGCCCATCCCGCCGGAAGACAGCGGGTACTGCTCCTGGCCCAAGATCTTGGCCTCGGGCGGCGTGGGGCCGGCGAACTTCGGGTCGGTGAGCGGCTCGGCAGCGGCAGAAGCCGGGAAGTAGGCACCGCCCTCGACGCCCCAGCAGCCCAGCAGCGTGTTGAACAGGCACAGCGCGCGGGCCGTCTCGCCGGAGTTCTGGTGCGCGCAGCCGAACGCGGCGCGCCAGCCCTGCTCGATGCAGGACTTCGGAGCGGCCTTCCACATCTCGTCGGCCAGATGCTCGATGGTGTCGGCGGGAACCCCCGTGATCTCGGATGCCCACTCGGGCGTGTACTCCTTCAGACGGCGGCGCCAGTCCTCGAAGCCGACGCTGTAGCGCGCGACGTAGTCCTTGTCATAGGTGCCCTTCGTGACGAGCACGTGAGCCATGCCCAAGATGAGCGCCAAGTCGGTGCCCGGTTTGATGGGGACCCACTCGTCAGCGTAACGCGTCGAGGCGTTGCAACGCGGGTCCACGATGACGATATGCGCCCCTTTGGCATGCGCGTCGCGCAGCGCATGCAGCGAGCTCGGGCGGATGCCGTCGGCGTAAGAGCGGCCCAGGAACATGACCATGTTCGCGTTGGCCACGTCGGCTGTGAAGTCCGCCGCGCCGATGGCCTGCGTCATGCCGGAGTTCTTGGACATGTTGCACGAGACACCGTGCGTGTAGGTATTGGCCGAGCCGAGCGCCTGCATGAAGCGCGCGGTGTAGAAGCTACCCGACGGACGCGGGTCCTGAATCATCACGAGCGCCTGCGGGCCATCCGCCTCTATGATGCCCTTCACTTTCTCGGAAATTTCCGAAAGCGCCTGGTCCCAGCTGATCGCCTCGAACTGGCCGCTCTCGTTTTTCTTGAGCGGGTCGGTCAGGCGGTCGGGCGAATAGGCAATCGAGGCGTAACCGTAGCCGCGTGCGCACAGCGTGCCGTCGCAGTATGGATGGTCCTTGTCACCCACCATCTCGGTGAACGTGCCGTCTTCGGCAACGTAGGCGGTGAACCCGCACTTCGACGAGCACGAATTGCACAGCGAATGAACGGCGCGCTTCTCGCCGCTTGCTGCGGCATGGGCCTGCTGCCATGAACCGAAGCTCATGAAGCCACCCGCGACGGCTGCCGCAGCTGCGGCACCGGCAGAGGCCTTGACGAAGCTCCGTCTGGTCAATGCACGATCGAACATCGTCTCCCCTTTCTGTCTTTCCTTCACTTGCATCTCTCCCGCGACGCGCGGCTGTTGCCCGCGCCGCTACTTTGCGCGCATGGCGCTGCCTCTCACAGCCTTCCATGCAGTCGAGAAAAGCGCATCTCGCGCTGTTCTTCCTTCCTCAGGCGCTTCTCGCGCCCCTACCGCACGCTCATGCGTCGTCGATGCTCATCTGGCAAGCGCGTACGCCGATGAGCACATCCACGAGGGCAAGCCAGAAGCGCGCCTCGGGGCCGAGCGCCACGAGCTTGGGACGGTATTCCTCCAGCCAGCCAAGGCGCTCGATGCAGAACTGCCGTGCCTGCGCGCAAGCTCCCGTCTCGACGAGCAGGGTCATCACCTCGAGCTCGACGGTCAGGTGGTCAGGGCAGGCGGAAAACTCGTCGGGCACCTCCAGCTGCAGCGATGCGGTGAGCTCGCGCATGTAGCGCGCGACATCGCTGTTGTAGAGCCCCTGCTCGCCCGCGAACATCCCGCTATCGGACCACGGGACGTACAGAGACTCGACGGGAAGCGCAGATCCCGGCAGGCCGCCCGTGAAATGCCGCGCCGCGAACTGACGCTTTTCCTCAGCAGAAGGCGGGCAGTAAAGCGCGTCGATCTCCTCTTCGGAAAGAAACTCCGAAAATGAGGGGTGCTTGCCGGTGCGGTGAACGGGAGCGACGGATTCTCCGAGGAGGCGTCCCCCTCGAAGGGCCTCGCGCGCGGCGGACAGGAACTCGTCCCATGCGGAACCCGCGCTCAGGTGCTCCCACGACTCGTCGGTTGACGGCGCAAACCCCCGCGCGATAACCGAGAGGACCAAAGCATCGTCAACGGCCATTTGAATCCCCCTCCCTCTTACGATGAAACCTGCCGCACATGCCGGTTTGTTGCAGAAAAGCATGACAGGCACACGTGCCGCCTTGTCCTCTCCCTCAGACGATTTTTCAAAACTTGCTTTCCCTCGACAAGCATCCGCCCTGCTCAGCGGGTCATCATCGTGTCATCTCAAACAGATGACACGCGTTGCACAGCGCTGGGGTATCATGGATGCACCGTATAAGCCGAAACTGAAACACGCTGCTTTCGCAAACGAGGGCTTTCAGACTGGCCGAAGCGGCGTTCAGGGAGGCGCGCCAGACGCCGGCGCGAAAACCGAGGGGGAAGGAAGCCAGGCCGCATGATGCATGAAGAGGACAGCCGATCATCGGCTGAGGCGCAGGCGAGTCGGCCGAACCAGAAGGGCTTTCTCGCGCGCTTCATGCCCCTGTGGCCCTATGCCCTCGGCCTGGCCTGCGCCCGTACGGGGCTCGCCGTCGCCACATCCGGGAGCTACAAAAGTACCGACGACGGCGTTTTCTCTGATGGCTCGATGCTCGTGGCACTCGTCCCGCTCGTCGTGCTCGGCATCGTCCTGTTCAAATCCGAGCGCACGTTCTCGCAGAAAACCGCCGGTGCCTTATGCTGCGCGGCGGCAATCGCGCAGACGTTGCTGCTCGTCGTCATGGGGCTCATGCGCCTGACCGACAACTGCACGTTCCCCCTGCGCTTCGCGCTGTCCGCGCTGTCGTCGTTTGCCACGCTCGTCGCCATGGGCTGCTGGCTGCGCGGCATGCGCAACTCCTGCATGGTCCCCGCTGCGGTCATGGTGTTTTCCGCGCTGTTCGCAAGCGAGATTCCCGTGTTCGCCACGACGTTGCTCCCCGACGGGGCGCGCTGCCTTGCCATAAGCCCCATAGTGGCATGCCAAGTGCTCTGCGCCCTCTGGGCCAGACGCGTCAAGGCGAAACCGGAAGACATCGAGGCGCCGAGACGTGCCGACGATTACTTCGCGTTCATGCGCGGCAACGCCGTCACCCGGCGCTTCCTGGTCTCTTGCGCCGTCGGCATCGCCACCATGTCGCTTGTCGTGGGCTTTTTGCGCGGGTTTCCCGACGGACAGCCCATACCGTTTCTCTTGACCACCCGCACCGCCGCGTTCGTTCTCGTCGAGCTGGTCTGCGTGCTGTTCGTAGTCTCCGTGCTACGCCAGCGTACACGCACGATGACGGTGGCCATCTGGGTGTTCGTGGAGCTTCTGGCGGCGCTGACCCTGGTGCTCTACACGGCGTTTCCCGGCCGCCTCGACATCGGCGCCGTCTCCATCGTGCTGCTCAGCGCCATCATGACAGCGTTCATGTGGTACCTCGTCATCGCCTTCATGGCATCGGGCTGGCGCGAACCGTTCTACTACGCCATCTGCATCCTGTGCATATGGGTGTCCTCGCGCGCGATCGGGCGCTTCGTGCTCATCGGCGTGATGCCCATAGGCGGCGACCACCACTTCACAGGCTCGGTCATCAGCCTGCTGCTGCTCGTCTCGACCCAGCTCATCCTCGTCAAGCTGCTCGACGTCGCGCATTTCGCCAACAAAAGCGCCCATGCGACGCTGCCAGATGAGGCTGCGCCGCATTCGGCAGAAGGCAGCGATGACGCGGATGCGAAGGGCAGCTCGGCAATCGACAGGATACTCGGCCTGGACGACCGCTCCGCCGTGCGCGACGTCCAGCGCGCCGCGATGCAGCACCGCGCCGATACCATGGGCCGGCAGTTCCTGCTTTCGGAACGCGAGGTGGAAGTGCTCGCGCTCTATGCCTCGGGCATGACGCAGAAGCGCGTCGCCGAGACGCTGCACATCTCGACCACCACGGCGCATACCCACATCGGGCGCATCTACAGCAAGACGGGTCTGCACTCGCGGCAGGAAATCATCGACTATCTGGAGCAGTACGCGGACAAGTAAAGCGCAGGGCATCTCCGGTGCGCCGCACGAGTGCCTGACTCAAAACGACAAGTCTGCAGAAACGCGCTTAAAACCCACTGCTTTAAGCGCGAAACTGCAGAGTAGCTGTCACAAGGCCGCCCCATCGTTGGCTGACAAAGCGGACATGACCACAGCATGTCGCCGAACCGATAAGTACGGTGAAAATCAGCGTTCCGCCTGTTCCATGGAAGAGAGCTTGCCTACCACGTCGGCGCGGCTCAGCGTGCCCACGAGCTTGCCGTCGCGCAGCACGGGAACCTTCTTGACGCGCTTTTCCGCAAGCACTTTCATCGCGAGGTCGGCCTCATCGTCTTCCCCAACAGCGATGACGTCTTTCGTCGCAAGCTGCATGACACCGGCATCGAGCGCAACGCCGACGCGCTCTTGCAGGCTCTCGTCTTCGAGCAGGCGGTACCCTCCACCGCTTTCGCGCGACGACTCGTGACTTGACAAGAACTTGAGAATATCGCCGTCGGAAATGAAACCGACCACCTCGCCGCCCCCCGTGACGATGGGAAGGCCGCTCGTGCCCGTGCGCTTCATGCACTCGACCGCATCGCGCACGGTCGCTTCTGCGACAAGGCTTTCAGGCTGTTCGTTCATGAGGTCGCCCACGCGAACCTGCGCATCAGCCACCGTGCCGCTGGCTTCTGCAGCACCATCGTCTTTCTTGTCGCGCACGAAGAACAAGATGACGAGCACGATGACGAGCGCTAGGGAAGCGGCGCCAAGAAAGGCAATATGGCACCCCGCGTACGACTGCGCTGCAGCAGTCGATGCCTGGGGATCGGCCAGATACCACAACGCCGTGAGGCTCACGACGAACGCCGTGCCGAACGAAGCCCCCACCTGCTGAATCGTGGAGAGAATGGCGTTTCCATGAGCGACAGAGGAATTGGGAAGAGAGTTGATACCCCACGTGTTGAGCGGGGTGATGAGCGTCTGGAGACCGACGGCGAACACCGTATAGGACAGGCCGATGAGCACGATGGGCGTGTCTTCGGCGAACAAGTAGTAGCCAACACAACCGAGCAGCAACGCAAGGCCGCCGAAGATGGTGATGCCACGCACGCCGCGCTTGTCGAAGATGCGTCCGGAAACCACCGTGATAATGGCGCCAATCACCGCTCCGGGCAGCATGAGCAGGCCCGAAACCGTCGCCGATTCGCCGTGCGCATTCTGGATGTAGAGAGGCAGCAGCACGCTCGACCCGATGAGCAACGCTTCGAGGATCGCTGTGGCGATGACGGCGATCCTGAACTCACGCTGCACGAGCACACGCATGCGCAAGATGGGATTGTCGAGCCTGAACTGACGGCGTGTGAAGATGACGAGAACGATGATGCCGACAGCCATCAGGGCGATGGAAATGGCGATAACCTCGGACGACGTGAACGTCGACAGGCCATAAAGCAGAGAGATCATGCCAACAAACAGCAAGATGACGGACGCGACGTTGAACGAGGCGACATCGAAACCCTCGAAGTTCTTGAGTGCGACGACGGCGCTGACGAGCACGCACAGCGCGAACCCCGAGACGAGCAGAAACAGCACGCGCCACCCGACGCTGTCCACGAGAACGCCGGAAATAGACGGCCCGATGGCGGGAGCGAATGCGATGATGAGGCTTGCCATGCCCATGGCAGCGCCGCGCTTCTCGCGTGGGAAGATGAGCACGAGCATCGTGAACACCATCGGCATCATCACACCCGTAGCACTTGCCTGCAAAACACGTCCGAGCAACAGGAACGGGAACGCAGGCGCTGCCGCATTCAGCAAAGACCCGCACGTGAACAGGGATATGGCGAAGATGAAGAGCTTGCGCGTGGGAAAACGACCGAGCAGAAACGCATTAAGCGGGATGATGACCGCCTCGACGAGCGAATAGGCGCTTGTGAGCCACTGCACCGTCGTTGCATCGACATGAAAATCCCGCATGATGGTGGGGAGCGCCGGCGTGAGCAGCGTCTGGTTGAACACTGCCAGAAACGCGCCGACAAGAAGTATCGCAACCATTGTCAACTGCTGTCGAGTAAGACCCATACACAACCTCCTGCATGTTATTTCTGCGCCTTACGATGGCAACCCCCGCGCGAAAAAGAGCCGGATAAGAAACGGGCATTCCAACCCGTGCCTTATCCGGCTCTTCGTCTCTTGCGGGCGATTCGCCTCCGTGCATGACAATTTCTACCCAACGCACCTGGCAAAGTCAACGGACGAGCGCCCACCTATCGGCAGACAGTGCACAATGATTTCGATAAAACAAGTAGAGAGACTCGACGGCAGGTCATGAGAAGGCAAACCCCGGATGAGCCGCAGCAAAACCACGGGTGACGAATATTGCCGCCAAACCAGTCTTCATATCAGCGCTGCACAGATACAGCTCGTCTGTGCCAGGTCGCAGTTGGGGATGCGTCGACATGAGCATGCGTCCTTCATCCCTGCCGGGAAGCAAAACCTGCCCAATTGGCATGCCATTGCGATTGAAGACAAGGAACCTCCCCTGTCCGCACATGGCGACGTAGACGTTTCCGTCCACATCAATGCAGGCGGAATCCGCACCCTCAAGCCCCGTGAAATAGTAGGGCACATGAGAGGATGCGAACCGGGGGATATGGTGCTGCGCATCGATTTTGAAGTAGTGCAGTTTTCCTGCCCCGTATTCAGTAACCCACAAAGCATCGCCTTGTGGGGAAAGAGCGATTCCATTCGTTCCCACCATGCCTGTCACGACGCATATCGGTTCGCGGCAATCTGGAGCGACATACCAGACACCGCCCGTCGGCTCGGCAGGAGACCCGCTCAGGTCGCTCAGGTAAAAGCCGCCCTCCACATCGAACACGAGGTCATCGAAATACTGCGTCGAGCTGACCGCGATTCTGTCGAGCACCTCCCCTTTCGGGGAGATGACGGCGACGAAGCTGCCCTCGCCAAAAACCACGCATGTGGCGAACAGACGTCCATCCCTGTGAAGCTTCACGGCAGATGGCTGCCATCCTTCAGGAAGCTGGCATACCAGCCTGACGCCGCTTGTCTGCATATCGAGCTCGTAAATGCGCCCCATAGGAGGATTGCAGAAATACAGATTGCCCGCATGGTTGAACGCGAGCCCCTCGAGGATGTTCTTGCCAGCCGGCGCGTCATTCGGCAAATCGATGCGCGCGAACAGGCGCGCTTCGACAGTCGGCAAGGCGCGCTCCGCCGGCGGAATGGGGGCGAACGTGTCGCCCGTACGGTAGCTGAGCTTCGGCATCTCATCATCTGCCTTCGTCTGCGTCATGGTGCCCCCTCGTATAACGTAAACGTTCACCAGTATACGACTTCAGAGCGTTGGTTACGCATGTGCACAGCTCGGCATAATATCTGAACCTGCAGGAAAGGCATCGTTTCGTGTTCACGCTCAGAGTACAATACGCCCATGACCTTCAACATCCAACAACAGACCGTCTCGTATTACGACAAGCATGCCGAAGACTTCGTCGCCGACACGCTCGACGCAGACATGTCAGCGCAGCTCGCGCGTTTCCTCTTGCACATCCCAGCAGGTGGCTCTGTGCTCGACTGGGGATGCGGATCGGGACGCGATGCTAAGGCGATGGCCGACGCCGGCTTTGCCGTCACAGCCACCGACGCGTCTGATGCGCTGTGCGCCCACGCGCGTCAGCTCACCGGCTTACAGGTGCGACAGGAGCGCTTCCTCGAACTCGATGTCATCGACGAGTTCGACGGCATCTGGGCCTGTTCGAGCCTGCTGCACCTCACGCTCGACGAGCTGCCTCAGGCGTTCAAGCTGGCATACCGCGCCTTGAAACCGAACGGCGCTTTTTACGTCTCATTCAAATACGGCACGTATACCGGCATGCGCGGCGGTCGCTGGTTCACCGACCTGGACGAAGCTGCGCTCAAGGCGCTTGTGCCAGAAAACCTCTCGGTCATCGACATCTGGACGAGCGCCGACGTACGTCCTGGCAGGCAAGGCGAGCGCTGGCTGAACGCGATCATGCGCAAGTCGAATCGGCCCTGAGAAGTTGGCGGCCGCCTTCGCGCCCGAGCATGCGTTTTCGACCACAGCCTCTAGCCTACATGCTCCATATGCAGTATCGGATACGGAGCACCCTGCGCATCGAGCTCGGAGCGGCCCGTCACTTCAAAGCCCATGTGCTCGTAGAACCCCCGCGCCTGCGGGTTGTCCTCGTTGACGTCAACCTTGCGTACGCCCGCCTCGAGAACGCGCCTCATCAGCTGCGAGCCAATCCCGTGGCCTCGTTTGTCTGCAGCCACGAACAGCATCTCGAGCATCTCGCCGTCTTTGCCCATGAACGCGACTTCGTGCCCGCCCTCGTCGTAGGCAACCGTCAGCTCGGGCACGCCGCGCAGAGCCTCCGGAACGTGCGCGGCAATGGCGTCGATTTCTTCCGTCGAAAGGAAATGATGCGTCGCCTCGACCGTGGAGCGCCACACCTTCATGAGCTCGTCAACGAGCTCATCGGAACGATCTTCAGGGACGACTTTGGATACCTTCATAAAATAGAATCTCTCAATAGCAATACGACATCGTCAAAACATGTGACATTATAAGCAAGAATATTGAATCGCTTCATTCTGGAGAGTTGCCATGGGATCAGCAGGTAGCAGGTTTGAGTGGACAGAGTTTTATATTGAGCTGGCAAGCAAGCTCTTGGTGTTCAAAAATGCCAGAAAGGAGCTTTTGAGCAAACTTCAGAATACTTACACGCTAAACAACGTGCATTTTCCTACTCTTGAAGACGGCGAGCCATTTGATATTGACCCTTTCACGGTATTCGGCATGTTCAACAAAGGGCTAGCCGACGAGACGCGCACAACGATAGCAAGAGGAATAAAAAATGAATTCGAATTGCAATCACCTGCCCCAACAGACTTCGCAGGTATCCCCACACTAAACAATCTTTCCGCAACGTTTTATGCCTTCAAAAACGACCGAGGCATTCACGATATAGACAATCTTTGGGACGTATTTGAAAAGGCTTTGGCTCTTGCAAATAACGATACTAAAGAAACAAGAGATGAATTCATATTGGCATACGATAAAGTTGCCCCTCAAAAACA
>CASDTD010000087.1 GCA_949283445.1 uncultured Coriobacteriia bacterium
CGCCGTATTCTGCCGGCATGATTCAGCTCGTCACCGAACCCATCAGCGATCGCGAACGCATCATCAGGCTCGCGCTCGTCATAAAAGAACGCGGCCCCATCGACTTCGTCTCCATTCGCAGAATCATGCCGGCAGAATACGGCGTCCCCGAAGGCGATGGCGAGGCAGCGAAGCGGCGGCACGAGGAATCCGTGCGCCGCAAGTTCGAACGGGACAAGAAAGCCCTGCAGGAATACGGGTTCTACCTGTCAACTGACGCCGACAGCCGCTATTTTCTCGACGAGAGTGCGTCGTTTGCCATGCCCGTCGACCTCGACGAAGAGGAACAAAGCCTGCTGCGCATGCTTTGTTCGGCACTGCTCGACGACGAGTCCTACCCCTTCAAAACCGAGCTGCGCATGATCATGTCGAAAATCGGCGACGAGCTCGACCTGCCCGACATGCTCTCGAGCACAGCAGAAGACCTCGCCGACGAGCGCCCCAGCACGACCTTGAGAAAGGCGCGCAAGGCGCTGCGCCTGCGCAAGCGCCTGAGTTTCGACTACAGGGACTCACACGGCTCGGCCTCGCGCCGTGACGTCGAGCCCATCGGGTGCTTCCTGTTCAACAAGCATCTCTACCTCGTCGCCTTCGACCCCGAAGCGGCCGCCGAGCGCAGCTTCCGCTTCGACCGTATGAGCCGCGCGAAGGTGAACGCGAAGCAGCCCTCGAAGCCCGACTTCGACGAACGCCCGTTTACCGCGTCGGATTACTTCGGCCTGCCCTTCCAGTTCGGGGACGAGGACTTCACGGCCTGTATCCGCTTCGACAGCGAGCACAGCTGGCAGGCAGAGCGCCTGTGCATGCAGAAGGGCACGCTCGAACCCGCGGGCACAGAGGTGCTGTGGCACATCGACGCCGCAGATGCCGACGCGCTTGCCCGCTGGTGCGTGGAGCAGGGACCGGGCATCGAGCCCGTCGCCCCGCAGGAGGCCGTCGCGGCCTATCGTGCAGGACTTGCGCGCTTCTTGGACAGCGAGAGCAAAGGAGGCACCCGATGAACGACAAGGACCTCTTGCTGGCTGTCTTCGCGCATCTCGAGCGGGAACGCGCCGTGTCCATCCCGCAGCTCGCCCGCATGCTGGGCGTCGCGCAAGCAGATGTCTGGGAGGCGCTCAACCTGCTCGTCTACAGCTACGACACGGTCGATATGCGCCTGGAGCTCGAAGACAGCTTCGCCCGCCTGGTGAAGGCGGGCAGCGAGCGGGTGCTGCGGCTGACCGACGACGAGACCGCATTGCTGCTCGACATCCTGCACGCTCAGGGCTACCAGAACAGCGACGATTTGCCCGCCAAGCTCCTGCGCGCGAAGGGCTCGCTTGCCACGAGCGAGGATTCCCGCCCGCGCATCGGCAGCGCTTCGTTCGGCAACATCAGCGACACGCTCGAGACGGTGGCCGCTGCCTGCGAGGACATCGACCATCATCTCCTGCGCATCGAATACCAAGGGGAAGGAGCACCCGCACCGACGAGTCGCGACGTCGAACCCTGGATCGTCACCTCAGAAGGAGACTTCCGCTACTTGCAGGCGTGGTGCCACCAGGCAACGGCCTGGCGCAGCTTCCGCTTCGACCGCATCAAATCGGCCGAGGTCCTGGAAGAGACCTACACGCCCCACGCCGATATGCCCGACCCCATCGAGGAACGCGCCGAGCAGGCGTCCGTCGCCCACGTGCGGTTCGCGCCTGGCACGCACATCCCCGACTGGCCGGGCCTCATCGTGCTCTCCTCGCAAGGCGATGGCAGCATCATCGCGCGCGTGCCCTGGCTCGGGGGCCTGTGGCTGCCCAAGCACATCGTGGGGATGTTCGGGGATTGCACGCCGCTCGACCCACCCGAACTCGGCGCAGCATGCCGCGCCTACGCGCGAAAGCTGCTGGAGGGGTAACCTGCGGCGGTTAGCGCCCCTCAGCGCGCCCTTGGCACCTACAGGCACATCGCCATGTACATCGGGAGGTACACCACATCGTCTGCACGCTGCAGGTCCTTGGTGTAGAGCACATAGCGCTCGTTTGATTTCACGTCATATTTCTCGAAGAACCTGTCAAGCGATTTGTGTGTCCGATACGAAGACGACTTCACCTCGACGGGGCAGACGCGTTTGCCCTGCACGAGCAGGAAGTCCACCTCGTATTTCTTCGTACGCCCCAGCGTGCCATCACCCTTGTCATCCGCATATTCGAATTCGTGGAAATGAAGGGTATGCCCATTTGCCACGAGCATCTGCGCGACCATGTTCTCCATGACCATTCCCAGATTCGCTCCCAGCTTATCGAAGATGAGGGCCTTGTACAGCGAATCCTGTGACCCAGGAGCCCCCTCCACAGCCTGCGTCACCAGCAAGCCCGTGTCAGCCATAAACATCTTGAAGTTGCTCTTCTCGACATGCAGGTCCATGAGAATGTCCGGCACGGTCACGTTCTCGCACACGTTCACCGTCATCGATTCCCTGAGGAATTCCAGCGATCCCACTAGGCGATCATAGCGGGCATCCTTATGCACGGACGAGAACTTGAACCGCATCGTCTGGCTGCCCAACTGTTCGGACACGACCCGAAACATCGCCGACACGCGCCCATTTTGCTCGCTGTCGTATTTGTGCAGGTCTTCTTCGTAAAGATCGAGAATTGACCTCTTGGTGAAATCGATCTGCTCGAACGTCCCCCCGCTAACGAACACGTCGACAGCCTGGGGCATTCCACCGACGGCCAGATATTCTCGAAACGACCTCATGATGGCGCGGTGAACGCCCTCCCCCAGTGGCCGCTTGCGGTCGAAAGCATCTCTGATGGCATCGGCAGTCACCGTGTCGTCCTTCGCCCAGAGAAACTCCTCGAAATCCATCGGATACATCTTGATCCTGTGCTCTTCGGAAGGAATCAGAATCGTGTCGGTGTTTTGCCTGATGGAGATGAGCGAACCCGTCTCGATGTACTGGTAGCGTCCGTCTCGCACAAGCTGCTTGATTGCCTGCCGCGCGGGCGGGAACAGCTGCACCTCATCGAAGATGATGGCGGATGCGCCGGGAACGAGAGCCTTGCCCTTGAGAAGGAATAGGTTGCGAAAGAACGTGTCAAGGTCGCCTATATTCTCCTGGAAGTTGCGTTTGACATCGGCGCTCTCCTGCGAGAAATCCAGCAACAGGTAATCATCGTAAACGTCTTTGGCAAATGCCTCCGCGACGGTGCTCTTCCCCACGCGGCGTGCCCCCTCGATGAGAGCGGCGGTGCCTCCATTGGAAACGCGCTTCCATGTGGCAAGCGCGTCATATGCCTTTCGCCTGAACATACCCTGTCCCACCTCGGTAAATTTGAGCTCTGCCCGAAAACGGGAAATGTTTTAAGCCCATTTTGCCCGAAAACGGGAAATGTTGGGACACGGCACCTCTTCGGCGCCCAGCGCTGCGGGCCTTCGCTAGTCGTTCGGCATCACGAGCGGCTTGGCCTTGTCGCAGGCAACGCCCGCGCCGAACAGCAGCTCGCGCTCGTCTTCCGGAAGCGCCGCACGCGCACGGTCGCGCACCGTGTTCACGCCGATGAAGAACTGGCGCATCATCGCCACGAGCAGGTACTTGCCCTTGCGCGACAGCGTGAGCTCCTCGTCGTTGTCGTGGTCGAAAGCGCCCGCCAGCTTGAAGAACAGGTACTCCGCAGGCAGACCACCGGCGACGGAGCAGCCGAAGTCCTTCTTCCACTGCTTCTTGTCCAGGCGCAGTCCGAACAGCTGCATCATGAAGCGGTAGCGCATGTGGTCGCGCTTCGTGAAGTGCGTCTCGCCCATGATGGACATTTTGCCCGCCTTGATGCGCGCCTCGTAATCGCGCACGGAAAACGTGTTCACGAACAGCGTGTTGTCCAAAAACGTCATGCCGCCCGACCCGATGGCGGGGTACTCTTCGTAATCGACGATGTACTCATCGATCATGTCGTTGTCGGTGGCGTTAAAGGTCCAGGCGCTGCCCATGGTGAACGCTGGGTTCTCGCCGTCAACCAGCTCGGAGAGGATAATCTCGTAGAACTGGCGCTCGCGGTCGTAGTCGACGACGCCCACCGTGCGCGCCAGCGATTTCTCCACCGAAGGTGACGCCATGAGCGGGTAGAACGTCGTCTGGTTGCAGTGCGTCTGCTTGATGACGTCGAGGTCATGGCGCAGCATTTCCTCGGTCTGCGCGGGGAAGTTGTACATCATGTCGACGTTGAGCGACTTGAACACCTTGCTGTCGGCTGTCTCGACAATGCGCTCGAAAATCTCCTCCGCGCTGCCGTACTTCGCATAGCGGTCCATCTGCTTGAGCAGCCCGTCGTCGAAGCTCTGCACGCCCACGGACAGGCGCTGCACGACGCCGTCGAGCTTCTCGATGTATGCGGGAATGAGGTGGTTGGGGTTGGTCTCGCTGCTCACGTCGCGAATGGAGAAAAGCTCGCGTGCCTGGTTGATGGTGGTGACGAGCTCGTCGATGAGAATCGTGGGGGTACCGCCGCCCACGTACAGCGAGTCGAAGTCGTAGCCCATATCCGCGAGCATGCTCATCTCGGTACGTAGGTTCTCGAAGTAGCGGTGCGCTTTGCCCTCCTCGAAGGGGAAGCGGTTGAACGAGCAGTACGGGCACAGGCGCTCGCAAAACGGTACGTGCATGTAGAGCATGTAGGGCTGCCCCGGCTTGGGGCCAGGCAGCTTTTCGCGCGAGCTGGGCTTGAGGTCGAGGTAGTGCCCGCCCACGACGCGCACTCCCGTTGTCAGAAGACGTTCAGTCAGCATGGTTCACCAGCAATTTCATATCGTAGATTCGGCGATAGCGCCGCCCTTATCTGAAAACCAGCAGCAAAACAGCGGCAATTATAACCACAAGCACGGCAACGACAGCAATGTAGCAGCCCTTGTTCTTGCTAGCCGCGGCGTTCGCGATGCGCTCGGTCATGGTCTGCTTGGTCTTGTACAGCGCCGAGCCCTTCTTGAGCGCGGGCAGCTTGGCAGGCTTGGTGTCTGCCCACGCACCCTGCGCTTCGAGTACGTGCGCGACTTCCTTTTCGGAAAGAGCCACGCCCGGATGCTCGCCTTTGGCAATGCGCGCGGCTATGAGCTCGGCAAAGCGCGCGAACTCGGTGGCATGTTCGTCGGCATAGCAGATGACGGCGACTTCTATGAGATAGCTGTCCTTAAGCTTGTCGAAGATGACAAGCGACGAAAACGCGCGGCAGGTCCAGCCCGCGTCGAGGCATTTCTTCACCTGCTTGAACACGTTTTCCGGCAGAAAACCCAAGGCGTTTTCCCCGCGGCTCAGCACCACACGGGGAACTTCCTTGCCCCGCAAGGTCACGTGCAGTTGCGGTGTCCAATCCAGTTCCCCGCCGATGGCGGCCATGTTGCCGTCGACGTTGACGCCCGAATCCCCGCTCGTCTTGTCCAAAATGCAGTAGGTGCCGTAATAGAAGTTCTTGTCCGTGCTCATGTTTTTCCTCATGTTTGCTTGCGTGTGCACAAGGGTACACGTGAAGCCCCGTTGCCGCCAGATGCGCGAACACGACTTGCAGACGAACTTCGCATATCGCCCCGCAACCGTCACACCAACGTGGTACGCTGCTCGCATGCACTGCTCCGACAACATACAACAAGGCACCGATGCCCTAAACGAACTTCTGATTCCCGGAACCGACCCCGAAGTGGCCGCGAACTACCGTGCGCTTGCCAAGGCCACCCCTGGCGCTGGGCTTTCGCTGTTCGACGAGCCGGTCATCGTCCTGGACACCGAGACCACCGGCCTCGACGACACACGCTGCTCGCTCAGCGAGATAGCGGCCGCGCGCGTGGAAAACGGAACTGTCGTCGACAAGTTCCAGACTTTCGTGAACCCCGGCTGTTCCATACCCGCGGAAATCGTCGAGCTCACGGGCATCACGGACGACGTCGTGGCCGGCGCGCCCTCGCCGCGTGAGGCGGTCGCACGGTTCGCCTCGTTTGCCGGCGGCCTTGACCTGGTCGCCCACAACGCGTCTTTCGACCGCAGCTTCATCATGCGTCAGGCAAAGCCCGGGGAGTTCACGGGCAGCTGGGTCGACACGCTGGCGTTTTCCCAGATTTTGCTGCCGCGCCTGTCAAGTCACCGCCTGGGAGACCTCGCCCGCGCGTTCGGCGTGCACACCCCCTCGCACCGGGCGACCGACGACGTCCGCGCCTTGAGCAGCCTATGGAATATCCTGCTCGCGGCGCTGCAACAGCTACCGCCGGGGCTCGCCGGCCTCATCGCGCGTCTTTCCCCCGAAACGGATTGGACCTTGCGCC
>CASDTD010000088.1 GCA_949283445.1 uncultured Coriobacteriia bacterium
CATCGAGACCGTCGTCGGGAACTCGTGCGAGAACGAGCTGTCGGTGTAGACGCGCACGGCGTCGTAGGGGTTCGTGTTGCCGATCTGGTCGAAGCTGTCGAAGGTCATGTCGATGCCGTCGTCGAGCGGGAACTCGAACTCATAGCAGTCGTCGAGGTCGAGCTGGGCCTCCTGCAGGCTGTACTTATCGGGGTCGAGGGCGCTGTAGTACGCCGACCCGCCCGACGCTCCCGCGCCGCCGCCGGAGCCACCGGAACCGCCCAAGACCATGGGGAGGACGACGAAAATGCCGAGCACGGCGACCAGCACGACCACGACCGCCACGGCGATCGGCAACACGCGCCGCTTGGGGCCAGGGGGCGTCGGAGATGCGGGCGCCTTGTCGGAGCTGGGGTCGTCGAGCTTGGCTCCGCACGCCGGGCAAAATCTCGCATCATCGGAGATGGGCTGGTTGCAGTGAGGGCAGAGCATGTTGCCTCCCTAGGTCGTCTGGCTGTTCCCAGTGTACTCCGCCGTCGCGAGCTCCCCCGCGTGTTTTGGAAACTTTTACACAGCGTTCCGCATGGGAAGCAGACACCCTACTCGCAGATATGGCGAACGTAATGGCATCGCCACGATATGGGTACCGGGAGAGCCTTACCTCTATACCCGCATCACGATCAGGCACGGATTGCGTCGCGAAGGATACGGGCGCCGAATCGGCCCATTAGAGAACAGCGGCAACCTGCGACCAGGGCTTGATCTTCTTAAGCTCAGGCTCTAGCTTACGCCGAGCAGCCTCGATGTCGTATGCCGCCTGAGCGCGAAGCCAGTATCCATCAGAGAGCCCGAAGAAGCGGCACAGCCGAAGATCGGTGTCCGCGGTAACAGAGCGCCGTCCTAGCACGATCTGTCCGATGCGCTGCGCAGGGATGCCCGTCTCCTTCGCTAGGCGATACTGGGAGATTCCCATGGGGTCAAGAAACTCTTCTTTAAGGAGCTCCCCCGGAGTAACAGGGGTAAGCAAGCTGTCGCTCTTCCGTTGCTCAGTGATAGTCGACGATCTCGACATCTTCGACACCTCCCTCGACCCAGCGGAAGCAGATTCTGTACTGGTCGTTGATGCGAATGCTGTACTGTCCATCCCTATCACCCGCCAACGCTTCCAATCGATTTCCCGGAGGAACACGCAAATCCGAGAGCAGCTGCGCAACCTGTAGCTGCCGCACCTTGCGCAGGGCAACGCGCTCGAATGCCGCAAACCGCGGTACGCGGAACCCATTGGCAAGTCTCTCCGCATCCGCATCTTTGAACGACCGTATCATAGTATCGCCTCGCGTTACTAGTGTCAATAGCGCGTTCATAGTATAGAACATATGTTCGTCTATATCAAGAAACGAGATACTCCATGATGCGATGCCTGCGCATGCCCGGCTTCCGTCCTGCCCTTCGGACGCGTACGAAGGTGCGGAGCTGATGCATTACCTTGTGATTATGAGAATCCGGCACCAGGTACTGGATCCTCGCTGAGAAGCGCTCTCGGTGCACCTACTCCTCGATGCTGGAGATGCCCTCCAAGCGCACGGCAACGAGCTGCGTGCCGTCGCCCTGCTTGAACGGGCGCTCCACGAGCACCCATTCGTCATCCACATCGATGACGGTGCCGTCGAGCACTGACGAGCCGACGGCGGCGTTAGCATCGTCGAGCATGAGCTTGCATGAGGTGCCCCGCCGCTGTTTGAGCTGCTCGCGCAGGCCGCTCGGCGCCGCGCCCTCGCGTGCCGCCAGCCGACGCAGGTCGCGCTTCGTGGGCATCCACACATAGAGCGCGATAACGAAACCGAAGGTCAGCATGGTGATGACTTGATAAAAGGTATCCATGGGTCACGCTCCCGTCGTCGCGATGCCGTCGACGTCGCGCAGGTCGATGAGGCGGACGACGCGTTCCTCGTCAACTTTGAGCGACCCCAGGCGGGGATGCTTGACCGTGCAGGCGACGCGCAGCCAGCCGTCGGAGACATCGAGCACCTCGGCGTCGAGCAGGGCGCTCCCGTCGCCCGCGTACGCCACCGTGACCGTGCGGCCGACGAACGCGCGCGGCACGTGGATGTCGCGCGTGCGACCCCGACCGCCCGAGCTCACCACGTCCACCTCGTCGCTCACCAAGTCATCCAGGGTGACGCCGTAGAGCCGGGCAAGCTCCGCGGCCTTATCGAGCGCGGGCGACCCCTGACCGAGTTCCCAGTTGCTGATCGTTTGGCGCGACGTGCCGATAGCGGACGCCACCTCCTGCTGGCTCATCCCAGCGCGCCGGCGAAGCGCCGCGAGCTTGTCACCGATCATGCCTGCCCCCTTGCGTACGGAAGCCTGTATCACCAGCTATTGTTCCTCATAAGCGAACATCAAGCGAGCAAATTCCTTGGGCAATGCCGCCAATGGGTTTGGCAGAACGGCAAGC
>CASDTD010000089.1 GCA_949283445.1 uncultured Coriobacteriia bacterium
GGGGTTTACTTCGCGAGCAAATCCTCTTCCTTCATGTAGGCTTCGAGGTCCTCTTCCCAAGTGGGGACCTGGATGCCGGCGATTTCGAGCACCATGCTTTCCAAGACGACCTTTTCGGCGGAAGCCGGGTCGGTGACGGGGACGAGCACGCTGCCCGGGTCATAGCCAGCCAGCTCCAGAATCTTCGAAGCGAATCCGTAACGCGTGGTCTCGCCGCGGGCGACCATGTGGAAGGTGCCGCGCTTGCCCGCCTCGAGGGCGCGGATCATGAGGTCGGCATACAGCGCGACGCTCGTGGGCGCGGCCACCTGGTCCATGCGCGCCTCGTATTTCTCGCCCGCCTTGGCGGCGTCGAGGACAGCCTTGAAGCGGCCGCCCTGCGCGTGGTACAGCCACGAAGAGCGGATGATGAGATGGTCGGGCGTGGTGTTGCGCACCATCATCTCGCCCGCGCGCTTTGACTTGCCGTACGGGCTGTTGGGCTCGGGGCTGTCGAATTCGTTGACAGGCTCGTTGAGCTGCGAGGCGTAGACGTCGTCGGAAGACACCTGGATGACGGTGGCGCCGATGGTGTTGGCCGCGAGTGCCACGTTCTTCGCGCCCAGGGCGTTGGTCTCGTACGCTTTCGCGCGGTTGTCGAGGCCCGTCATCTCGCGGCGAATGCCGGCGCAGTTGACGATGACGCCTGGCTGCACTTCTTCGGCGAACGCCTCAAGACGCTCGGGCTCGGTGACGGAAAGCTCGGAGTCGGTGCCGACGACGGTATAGCCGGCGTTCTTGAAATGCCGGACCATTTCCGTGCCCAGAAAGCCGGTCGCGCCGGTAATCCAAACAACTTTCTTATTGCTCATAGCGCACCTCGCTCCTTCTTCTCGGGCTCGTCGGCGGGTTCAGCCTGTTTCGCAGCGGTTTCGAGTTCGCTTGCCTCGGGGGCGTCTGCTTCGGCCTCGGCTGCGGGCGTTTCAGTGGCCTCGACAGCTTCCCCGAGCTCGGCTGCGGTTTCCTGCTGCGCCTTGTCTTTCTTGACGAGCTTGCCCTGGCGCACGGCGATGGTGCGCTGTATGAGCGCGATAACCACGATGAGGACCAGGCCGATGACGTCGGTTTCCCAACCGGGGATCATCATCATGAGACCGCCGGCGGCCATGAGGATGCGGAAGATGGGGTTAAGCTTGTTGCGGTAGAGGAAGCCGTTCAGGCAGGCTGCCACGCCGAACAAGCCGAACAGCGCCGTGCAGGTGTTGAGGATGACGCCACCGGGTGTGACGGCATCGCCGACCAGCAGCAGCTGGGGGCTGAACACGAAGATGTAAGGCACGATGAAGGCCGCGATGGCGAGTTTGGTCGCGTTGGCCGCTGTCATCATAGGCCGTGCCTTCGCGATGGCCGCGCCCGCGTAGGCCGCTAGTGCGACAGGCGGCGTGATGTCGGCCACGATGCCGAAGTAGAACACGAAGAAGTGCGCGCAAATCGGGTCGATGCCCAGCTGGATCAGGATAGGCGCGCACGTGGAGGCCATGATGCAGTAGTTGGCCGTCGTGGGAACGCCCATGCCCAGGATAATGCAGCAGATCATCGTGAAGACCAGGCCGATCCAGACCATGTCGCCAGCAGCCAGGACGATGACGTTGATGAGCGTGGAGGCAAGGCCGGTGACGGTGATGCAGCCGGCGATCATGCCCGCCATGGCGCAAGCCACGGCCACGGAGATGGAGTTCTTCGCACCGGCGGCAAACGCGTCAGCTGCGGTGATGAGCGCGAACTTGGTCGTCTCGACGAAGACGCTGCCGAAGGTCTGGCCCTCCTGGCGCTCACGCCAGTTGTTGGCGAGGAAGTTGATGTAGCCGATCACGAACGCGCCGGCAATGGAGATGGCGGCGGAAACGGCCATCGTGCGGGCGCCGGAGGAAACGAGCCACACCAACAGGACGAGCGGCAGGATGAGGTAGCAGTTCTTGAGCAGGTAGCTGCCCTTGGGCAGCTGGTCGCGCGGAATGCCTTCCAGGCCGGACTTCTTCGCTTCCAGATGGACGGCGATGAAGATGCCGGAGAAGTACAGGATAGCCGGGATGATGGCCTTGAGGGCGACTTCCATGTAGGGGATGCCCATGTACTCGGCCATCAAGAACGCGGCGGCGCCCATGATGGGAGGCATGATCTGGCCACCTGTGGAAGCGGCTGCCTCGACGGCGCCGGCGAACTGCGGACGGTAGCCCGTCTTCTTCATCATGGGGATGGTGACTGAACCCGTGGTCACGGTGTTGCCGACCGAAGAGCCGGAGACCATGCCGCACAGGGCCGAGGAGATGACGGCGACCTTGGCCGCACCGCCGCTCGACCAGCCGGCGATCTTGTTAGCCAGCGAGATGAAGAAGTTCGCGATGCCGGTGCGCTCCAGAAACGCGCCGAAGATGATGAAGAGCACGATGTAGGTGTAGCAGACGTCGATGGGGGTGCCCAAGATGCCGCCCGACGTGTAGAAGAGCCTCTGCACGACGCGGCGCAGCGCGCCGAAGAAATCGACGCTCGTGCCCGATGCGAACTGCCAGTAGAACACGTAGATGATCAAGCAGCCCACGACGATGATGATGGGTATGCCCACGCATCTGCGGCAAAGCTCGACGACCGATATGATGCCGATGATGCCGAAAACGATGTGAATCGGCTCGATGCGCGAGCCCATGAGCAGGATTTCGGTGGCGTTGAACGCGAAGTACATGAACGCTATGAATCCCGCCGCCATGAGCACGATATCGTACCAGGGGATGTTGTTGAGCTTGTGGTTCTTCCGGTTCGCCGGGTACATCAAATAGCCGATGACCAGCACGAACGCGACGAAGCGCGCCAGGCGCGCCTCAGCCTGCTCGGTGGAGAGCAGGGTCATGAGCAGGCAGTACACCGAAAAGACCACCATGACCGTGGTCACGACGATCTTCGGGATGCCCTCCCAGATGCGGGTGTTCGACTCCTTGTCGAACTTGCGCATCACTTCTTCGGCGTCGATTTCGCCGTTCTCTTTGACGATGTCATCGACGTCGACGTCTTTTGCTTTTCGCTTGAAAAGCGCCATATATCCCTCCTTGCCTTGCTTTTACGCGGTTTTGAGCGTGGGAACGTGGCTCGAAACCGTGTCTCGTGGCCGGAATAACCTCGTTCCGACCGTGCTTACAAAACTGCCGAAGGGCTGCAGGAAGAGCGAATCTTTCCTGCAGCCCTTCATCGCGACCATGCGCTTGTGTGGCTTTTCAGCCGCGCATGGATGTCACGTGTGTGTTATGCGGTCGGGACTTCGATGTCGTTTTCCGCATAGTATTTGGCGGCACCCGGATGATAGGGGACGCCCTCGTAGGAAGCAGCCTCTTCGATGTTGAGCTCGGCGTACTTGGCGTGCGCCTCGGCGTTGTTCTTTGCGCCGTCGAAGAAGGACTTGGTCAGGCCGTAGATGGCATCTTCGGAGATGGAGTTCTTGGCCAGGATGACAGCGCCCA
>CASDTD010000090.1 GCA_949283445.1 uncultured Coriobacteriia bacterium
CGTGCTCGGGCCGCGTGAACCCGCAGTACGTGCTCGAAGCGCTGCAGCGCGGTGCCGACGGCGTGCTGGTGTGCGGCTGCCACCCCGGCGACTGCCATTACGCCACGGGCAACTACTACGCCAAGCGCCGCCTGATGGTCTTCAAGCGCGAGCTCGAATACATCGGCCTGGAACCCGACCGCTTCCAGGTGCGCTGGATTTCCGGCGCAGAGGCGGGCAAGTTCCGCGACACAGCGACAGCGTTCTGCAACCGCATCAAAGAACTGGGGCCCATCTCCAACGATTTCAAGATCGAGCCCTCCTTGGGCGCGGCCGTGTTCGGCACGCAGGCCTCAAGCGCGGCCCCCGCGATTGAAACCGTCGAGGAAGGAGGCGAGGTGTGATGACGAACGTGCAAGACCAAATCCGCGCCCGCGCCGCCGAACTTTTGGAATCGGGCGAGGTCGCGGCATTCATCGGGTGGGAAGCCGCGCGTTTCGAGAACTGGACCACCCCACTTATCTGCCTTGCCCCCGAAGACGCGCAGCGCCTCGTCTTCAACAAGTACTGCGCGAACACGCTGGCCAAATACGTCCGCGACCTCAAAAACCGCGGCAAAGTCGCGCTTGTCGTGCGCGGCTGCGATTCGCGCGGCATCAACCGCATGATCGAAGACAACCAGATAACGCGCGACGACGTCTACCTCATCGGCGTGGGATGTCCGCAGATGAAAGACCGCGAAACCGGCGCCGTCTTGAACAAGTGCCGCTACTGCGAACACCGAAACCCCGTGGTCTACGACGAGCTGATCGGCGAGCCCGTGGAAGAGACGCCGCCCGCCGACCGCTTCGAGCAGGCCACCCTCGTCGAGGGAATGGACCGCATCGCGCGTCAGAACCTCTTCGACTCCGCCTATGAGAAGTGCATCCGCTGCTATGCCTGCCGCAACGTCTGCCCCTGCTGCACCTGCCGCACCTGCTTCGTGAACCAGCGCAACGTGGGCTGGCTTGGCAAGCAGAACAACCTCACGGAAAACCGTTTCTACGGGCTCATCCGCGCGTTCCACATCTCCGACCGCTGCATAGAATGCGGCGAATGCGAACGTGTCTGCCCCATGAACCTGCCACTCATGGCCTTGAACCGCAAGCTGGTGAAGGACATGAACGGGCTGTTCGGGGAATACGAGAGCGGCATGACCACAGACAACCCGGACGTCATGCGCACGTACAAGCTCGACGACCTCGAAGAGTTCATGTAGGGAGGAGATGAGATGAGACTACTGGCAAAAGACAGGCTGGACGCGCTGCTGGCGGAGCTTTGCGCAGAAGCAGTCGTCTACGTTCCCAAGGAAGTGAACGGCGTGAAGAAGTTCGCGCCCTACATCTCCCCCGAGCCCATGCAGCTCGACATCTTGAAGACCGACCTGCCGCCCAAGGACCTGCTGTTTCCGCAGTCCCAGAAGATGTACCACTACGGCGTGAACACCGAAGGCACGATGTTCGTGAACCCCATCATCGAGTCGGGCGAGCAGGTGCTCTTCGGCGTGCGCCCCTGCGACATGCGTTCCATCGAATGTCTTGACGACGTCTTCTTCACCAAAGGTTACGTGGACGAATACTACGAGGCCAAGCGCGCAAAGCTGTTGACGGTGGCGCTTGCCTGCAGCGAGCCGAACGAAACCTGCTTCTGCGAGTCCGTCGAAGCGAGCCCCAACGCCGCTCCCGGTGCCGACATCATGCTACGCGACTGCGGCGATGCGTTCTCGGTGACAGCGCAGACCGAGAAGGGCGAGACGGCGCTTGCGGGAAGCTGGGCTGCGTTTCTCACCGAGGGCGAGGCAGCGCCCCAAGACGCGCACTGCACGCTTTCCGTCGACACGACCGACATGGAAGAGCGTTTTGCCGCGCTCGTCGATTCCGACGAGCTGTGGGACGCGTTTTCCCTGAAGTGCCTGAACTGCGGCACCTGCACTTTCATCTGCCCGAGCTGTTACTGCTTCGACATCGACCAGGAGAACCGCTGCAAAGAGGGCGTGCGCTTCCGCTGCTGGGACAGCTGCATGTTCTCCGAGTACACGGAAATGGCCGGCGGGCACAACCCCCGTCCCACCAAGCGCGAGCGCGTGAACAACCGCTTCATGCACAAGCTCTCCTACTTCGAGGACCGCTATGACAAGGTGCTGTGCGTGGGGTGCGGACGCTGCGTGGAGCACTGCCCGGTGGGCATCGACATCACCACGCTCATCGAGCGCGCCAACGCCATTTACG
>CASDTD010000091.1 GCA_949283445.1 uncultured Coriobacteriia bacterium
CGCGCACGGGACGGGCGGAAAGCAGGCTCTCGAGGTTCTTGGCGAAGACGCTGATGGCGTCAGTCTGCGCGCGAACCGTGAGACGCGCGCGCACCTCACGTTCGAGCGACGGCGCCATGAGACGCTTGTAGCCGTCCGCGATGGCGGCGTCGAGCACGGGAGCGAACACGCCCTGCCGACGCGGCCGGCGCGCGCCCAAGCGCTCGACCGCCGCATGCTCATCGACGCACACATGCACGCGCAGCTTCTCCTCGCGCTCGCCACGGTCTATCGCCAGCACGCGATGGTTGGGAATCTTGCCCGCAGCTTCCGTGAAATCGTAATACGGCTCGTATGGCGTCTTCTCGTCGGCGTCTGTTGCCACCGAGACGATGTCGGCCGTCGCTTCCGTGAACGCGCGCAGGTCGGCCACGTTCTCCGCGTCTTCGGCCACGGTTTCCGCGACGATATCAGCCGCGCCCGCCAGTGCAGCCTCCGGCGTGTCGAAGCCCGCTTCCGCCGCTTCGGGCGTGACGTAGGATGCCGCCGCGTCAAGAGCGCTCCCCTTGACAGACGCCTGCATGATAATCATGTTGGCAAGCGGCTCGAGCCCTGCAGAGCGCGCCTTGCCCGCACGCGTCTGACGCTTCTTGCGGAAGGGCTTGTAGAGGTCTTCGACACGCTGCAGTACCGTGGCGGCGCGAATCTCCTCCTCCAGTTCGGGCGTGAGCTTGCCCTGCGCCTCGATGAGGAAGATGACGTCCTCCTTGCGCTGCTCCAGATTGCGCAGGTAGGAAAGCCGCTCGTCGAGCGCGCGCAGCGCCACGTCGTCCATGCCGTCTGTCGCCTCTTTGCGGTAACGGGCAATGAACGGGATGGTATTGCCCTCGTCGATGAGCTTGACGGCCGCCTCGACGGCAGATGCCTTCAAGCCGAGTTCAGATGCAAGATTCGCGATGATGTCCACAGAGAAGCACCTTCCGGTAGTCGATGTCGAAGTTGGTAGGATACCCGCTCGCTGTGACCGACGCAATAAAGAGAGGGCATACAAGACGCGGGGAAACAGACGCCTATTGCGCTATCTGCCGTCGTTCCAACCGACCGCGTTGGTATACGAGATGAGAAACGCGTCGAGTTCTTCGATGCCCGCCAGCGAGCCACGCAGCGTAATGCGCCGCGAGGCCGTGTGAATCGTGAGCCTGCGCACCGGACTCAAGGGCCCTTCGCCGAGCACCTCGTCAACTCGCACGATTTCCGACAGCGCGAAACTCCAGCTTTCCCCGAAAGTCGGCTTCACCGTAATACCACGCAAGCTGGCCGTAACCCTGAAGCGCCAGGAGCGCACGGCATAGACCACGCACACGATGACGAACGGAATGAGCAGGATGTTGATGAAAACCGCCCCGTAAATTCCCTCGAGAACCGCCAGCACAGCAGTGAGCGCCACGTCAGCTGCGACGATCATGAACACGAGCAGCGTCCACAGGAACGCGCTCGAACGTGGTGCGGCGACCACAATCTCGAACCCGCGCTCGTTGCAGCACCACAAATCGCCGTCTGCGCCGTAAAAGCGGATATCGCACTTCACGCCGAAATCAGGCCAGTGCGCGCAGATTGTCTCGGCGACCAGACACTTGCGCTCGTCATCGGAACCGAGCGCGCTGAAGGGGCCCGACGCCTCCGGCGCCGAATGCATTTCGTCTGCGCATGCGCAAAAAGCGCTCTCCCCTTGCCCGGAAAGAGCATACTTCCGGCGCCCAGGAACACGGAACACGCGCCCGGGGAGCCCGACGTCGAAGTCCTCGGCAAACTCCGCGCTATCTTCGTCGGAGAACTCGATCTCGAGATATGCGTCGGCAAGCGCAATGAGTCTCATGACGACCTTCGACTGCGGCCCTTGGTGACGACCTTGTCCGGACTGACGCTGCTTTCGATGAACTCCCAAAACGCCTTGCTCCCGGACATGAGCGCCTCGACGGACACACGACGGCCACATGCCTCGACGGTCATCTTCGAAAGCGCCCCATCCTCGCTGTTCGGGGGCACGCGGCGCACCACCTTCGTGACATCTGCGACGGCGAAGCTCCACGTGCTCCCGAAACACGGCCGCACAGTCACCACGCCCTTGCGCACCGTGACCCGAAACCGTGGCCAACAAATGCCGGCGATCACGAACGGGGCGATGATGATGGCAAAGCAGATGGCCCCGACTAAGGGGAGCTGGTCTGCGAGCGCGAACCCCACCGGGACAAGGGCAAGCAGTACCGCACCACCAAACATGAGCTTGGGAAACCACTTCGGCACGGATACGGTGATGCTGCTTCTCACGACGATTCCTTCGGTACCCTACTTGCGATGCGTCCCGAAACGCCCCTCGTGCGCCTTCAGTTTCAGGCTCTCGTCAAATTCGCGGGCTTCGAAAACCGCCTCGGGCATGCCCAACGAGAGAATAGCCTCCAGCTGGTAGCCTTCCGGAACGCTGAGCAGCTCGGCGACGTACTCCTGCGTGGAACGCCCGTCGGCAGCGGTGCGCATACGGCCCTGAATCCAGCAGCTGCCCACGCCGCAGGCGGAAGCTTCCAGATGCATGTTCGCCATGACGATGGAGCAATCCTCCACCCAGGTGTCAGCCACATCCGGGTTGCCGACTACCACGATGGCGGCATCGGCGCCGGATAGCATGGCCGCACCGTGGTCACGGCAGCTGGAAAGCGCGTCAAGCGTGGCGCGGTCGCGCACGACGATAAGCTCCCACGGGCGCAGGCCCCGTCCTGATGCCGAACGCAGCCCCGCCTCGATTATGCGGTCGAGCAGCTCGGCGGGCACAGACTCACCCGAATAGCTGCGCACGCTGCGACGTCGTCTCAGGGCGTCCAGCACATCGACACCGCCCTGCGGGGCGAACTCGGCCCGCTCTGGCACGATTTCCAGCCAGCAGCCGTCGGGGTCCTCGATGAAGTGCAACCCCATGGCCTCGTTCACGTGACACACGCACCCCATCTTCTCGTGCAGGAGAAGGGCGGCCTCGTAATCGGGCACCGTGAATGCGATATGCGAATCGCGCCCGCCGTTATCGTAGGGCAGCTTACGCCCGCGGTTCCAGGTGAGCTCCAGCTGGAAACCGGATGCCTCGCTGCCGATGAACACGTTCGCCCACGAGCCGTCTTCCGGCCCCACGCGCCGGATCTCGGTCAGTCCGAGCGCTTCTTCGTAAAAATCAAGCGACTTCTCCAAATCGAGCACGTGCAGGCAACGGTGAACGGCTTTGCTGGCCATGGCAATCACTCCTAGACAGTCGTCATTCTTTTCACGCGGTATAGGATACTGGAACTGTCTGACATCGCGCGCGGGAAAGATGCCGACTTTACCGCGTTTGCACCGCTCCCCGTTCCCCGCAGATGACGTCGGGGGCGGCACCCTGTCACCTGGTCATGACATCCTCAGCCCAGCGTAGGAGCAGGTCGACGAGCTCGCGACGTTCGCCATCGTCTTTCGGGCGGCACACTTGCCAATCGCGGCCGGCATCAAGAATGCGCGCTTCGTCGCCTTCGAGCTGGTCTGCGAGTTCGGCTTTCGTATGCGGATAGACATCTGAGCGGGCGAACTGCAAGGCCTGCAGAGTGAAGAAAGCGCACTTGAGGAGCGATTCCAGAATATCGTCAGTCACATCGCCATCGAAGACGTAAGCATGGCAAACGGCATGATAGATGCCCGATGCGCCAATGCGCGCCGCCCCGAGTGCATCGTCCTTCGTGAACGGGCCGACATCAGGGAGCTTGCCGAAGAGAGCACACGTGTCATGATAGAACTGGAAAAGCTCATAGCGCGGCCACGCGACGAGTGCCTGCTTCGAACCGACGAACCCACAGGCAAGATCAGCATGGGGCATCGACTGAACGATGGCGCGATAACGCGCAAGGTCATCGGCATCTACATGATCGAGTAACATCACAAGATCGATATCGCTGTCCTCGTGCGCTTCTCCCCGCGCGCGGCTCCCCTGCAGCCCGACGAAACGGAGACGACTCCCGAACTCGGTTTTCAGCTTCTCAAGGGCTTCTTCTGCCCATGCGAATGCATCCATGTTGGTTTTCCTATCGATATGAAGAGAGCCCATCCGAGGCTGCTACTGCCCGAACAGTTCGTCGTGACTTCCGGTTCGCTCGAAGAAAGCGACCTTCTCGTTGGAAGACCAGATGACAAGCCAATCACCCGCATTAGCGACATGGCACTCTTTGCGTCCTGCCCATTTGCCCACAAGGTTATGCATATTGTGACGACGTCTCAACTCCTCGAGAGACTCAGGCGTATTTTCGAGAACAAGCTCGATGACCTTTTCCAACTCGCCTAGATCCCATCCTCGTTTTGTTGCCTTTTTCTTGAGATCACGTTGAAACGCCTTCGCGAAGTCAGCGGTAAGACGCGTCATCTATGACATCGCCGCCTCGACGAGACTGTGTGCATCGCTGAAACGACCCGGCTTGTCGGAAGCAAGAAAGGCGTCACCTTCGGCGATGGCTTCCAGGCTCTCCGCATTAGGCTCTTCGGGTGAAAAGGTAAGCGGAATGCGACGTGTGTTGACCATCTGCTTGTAAAAAGCTCGCGTGACCGAAGACAAATCGAGGCCATAGTAAGCCGCAACCTCGGAAGCCTCCCGTTTGAGTTTATCGTCGAGCCGTATAGTGAGCGTCGATGAAGACATTTTCATCTCCTTTTCACAATGTATGTGCATACATAGTATACCGCACATACATTGTGAAAATACATGGTTTGGCAACAAAGAAGGAAGCTGCAAAAGATATAAATCGGACTAAAGCGACTGTTGAGTATCACTTCTCCCCAGAGGTACCGTCTATACATCGAAACAGCACATTGCCCAAAAACGATGTGGGAGGCGCCAGGGAAATGAAGAAGGAATTCACGTCAGCATCAGCAAATAAGTATCTGAAAAGCCTTCAAGATGAAAAGGACTTCATCCTCGAAAACGAATCAAAATCCTGCACATATGTGCGTGCTGTTGGGGAAGATGTCGAGCCGCCGTCTTACTCTTATGACGAGACGCGCCAAGCGGTTGAAGTTATAGACAATCGAATGCTGAAGATTCGCCACGCCATCCATGCATTCAACGCGCGCACGACACTCCCCGAATACGATATGACCATCGACGAAGCACTCGTGAGAATGGCTCAACTGAATGTCAAGAGGAGAAGGCTCGCAAGCCTCCGCAATCGCAACCCAAAAGAGCGCAACACAGGCGGTTATTTCTCGAGAGAATCCAACATCATCGAGTACACGTACGCGAATTATGACATTGCCAAGGCAGATAAAGACTACCGGGAAACATGCGAGGAGATTAGCAAGCTTCAGCTGGAACTCGATTTAATCAACCAAACCAGAAGTTTCGAAGTCGACATCTGACCTATCGAGCGCACAAGTTCCCATTCCGTGTGCAGGGCTTATCTCGATACCTTACACGCAAGGCTGCTGTTCATTGTTAAAGTTGTCAGTTGTTGCGTAGTGAGTAATGCCATGAAGTTTTTCGTTGGCTGACATCTTGGATGTCTCCGAAACATTCAACCCGTCGTCATACCCTGCACAGAAAACCTCCCCAGTGAAGCCATGTTGGCTGCATCGGGGCGACAGCGAGGTTCGGTTTCACCTGTCAACAAAAGCATCGAATTTTTTCCATTCTGATGAGAGAGAACTTCTTGCAGAACTACAACCCCAGCAGCCCGCTATGACTCCCCGTGCGCGTAGCGACGAGGACAAGTCCCTCCTCATCAATGCGATAGATGAGCAACCAGTCAGGCTCGATGTGGCACTCACGGTGTCCGTGATATGTTCCTCCAAGTGAATGGTCGCGCATCGCATCGGGTAGATCTTCACCGCGCATGAGTACCTCAAGGGTTCGCTCGAGCTTCGAGAGATCCTTGCCCTGCTGCTTCACGCGCTTGTAGTCCTTTTTGAACTTGGCTGTGAATCTCAGTTCCAGCATGGCTTACTCCTCGTCGAGCGCGGCCATTGCCTCCTTAGCAGTGCGATAGGGACCTGAGAGGTTCCTGCCCGTCACCGCATCATCCATCGCAGCGAGCGTTTCCTGACTGAACCCATAGGGGTTCGACGGATCGAACGGGAAGCCTCCACGACGGTTGAACGCGGAAACGAACATGCGAATAGCATTGCTCGGAGAGGTGCCGATCTCGTCGCAGATCAAGGAAAAGCGTTCCTTCTCGTCCTTGCGGAGCTTTGCAGAAATCGACTCTGTCGCTGCTGTACTAGCCATGGCTATTCCTTACTACGATTTCCTACTTTGTCTTATATTGTATACCTTTCGCCAAGTAAATCACACGATATGAGACAAACGAAACCGTATCGACTTGAAGTTGAGCCGGCTCTAGGCAACAATCGAGACAAACGAATTAGGCGAATTCCTGCACAGGAGAATTCTGCTGCCCTCACCCCTGGAACCGCGCGGCCATCGCGAGCTCTTCGTTGCAGAAAACGCGCGCCGTGGCGGCTCGGTACTCGTCGAGCTTGCGTGCCTTCCTGATAGCGCGGTGTACCGAAAGCGGATCGGCGAACGCGTACTTGGCGTAGGACCACCACTCCTTCATGCGGCAGACCGCGTTGCCGCCCATCTCTGCCTCGTAGGCGTCGAGCAGCTTGTCATGAAAACGCGCGAGCTCGTCACGCGTCGCAGCCGCCCCGCCGTTCAACATGCGTGCCAGGGCGGGATTGGCCAGGATGCCCCTGCCCAGCATCACGTGGCGCGTTTCCGGATATGCCCTGAGCAGGACATCAAGATCGTCGCAGGAGAAGATATCGCCGTTGTAGGCCGCGGGAAACGGCGCTGTGTGAAGTGTCGTGCCGTACGGCTCCCAGCGCGGGGTCCCCTTGTAACCGTCCTTCTGCACACGGGGATGGACGATGAGCTCCGCGAGGGGATGCGCGCAATACACCTCGAGAATCGCCTCGTACTCTTCATCCTCGAGAACGCCAATACGCGTCTTGACCGACACCGGGATGGGAGACCTGCTGCAGACCTCCCCCAGGAATGCGTCGAGCTCTGTCAGGTTACGCAAGAAGCCCGCGCCCTTGCCCTTGGAAACGACCGTCCCCGAAGGACATCCCAGGTTCAGGTTGACCTCTTCATAGCCCATCTTCTCCAGGAGCTGCGCCGCCCAGACGAACTCGTCGGCGTTTTTCGTCAGCAGCTGCGGAACGACGGAAAGCTCCTCGTTGTTCGCAGGGTCGAGCTCGACGAGCATGCGCTTGCCGAACGAACTGCCCACGCGAGGCGGGGCAAGAAACGGCGTGTAGTAACGGTCGAGCGCCCCGAAGCACTCCGCATGAACCCTGCGAAACACATGACCCGTAAGCCCCTCCATGGGAGCCAGCGAGAGTATCATGGAAGCCTTCCCCTTCCCCGAAAAGAATCGTGCGTTCGATGGTTACAGCCCGACAAGTATACTTGCACCAAGGACAAGATTTGGCGAAAGCGATTCAGATTATGGGCTATTGCGATTGGGCCTCGACTGACCCACTGGACAGGCACTATCACGACACCGAATGGGGAATCCCGGTACATGACGACAGGCATATGTTCGAGCACTTGACGCTCGAATGCCTGCAATGCGGCCTCTCGTGGATCTTGATGCTCAAGAAGCGCGAGATCTTCAGGGGATGCT
>CASDTD010000092.1 GCA_949283445.1 uncultured Coriobacteriia bacterium
ATCATGCAGGCCATGGCCACGGGCGTCGTCATGCCCATGACCTTCACGCTCATCCTGCTCATCTTCCCGCGCGAGAAGCGTGGCAGCGCCATGGGCATCGTGGGTCTGGTCATCAGCTTCGCACCTGCGGTCGGGCCGTCCGTGTCCGGCGTGCTCGTCGATTCCGTTGGCTGGCGTTTCCTGTTCATCATCGTCGTGGCCATTGCCGTGCTTGTCGTGATCTTCTCGACTTTCTCGCTGAAGAACTACGGCACGTTCGAGCGTGCCCCGCTGGACGTCCCCTCGGTCGTCTTGTTGCTGCTGGGCATGTTCGGACTGCTGTACGGCCTGTCGACGTTCACGTCCAGCGCGCTGCCGCTGGTCTCTGCCGCCATGATGGTGGTGGGCATCGCCTTGCTCGCGCTGTTCGCGCGCCGGCAGCTCAAGCTCGACCAGCCCATCTTGCGCGTCGATGTTTTCAAGGCGCGCAAGTTCCGCACGGTCGTCATCGCCATCGCGCTCCTGCAGGCGGCGCTCGTCGGTTCGGGCGTCATCTTCCCCATCTTCGTGCAAAACGTGCTCGGCGAATCCGCTACCGTCACGGGTCTCATCTTGCTGCCCGGTGCCGTGCTCGGCGCGCTTGTCGGCTTGTGGGCCGGGCGTTTTTTCGATGCCCATGGCGTGCGCGGTCTTGCCCTCACCGGCGCAATCGTCTTGGTCGCCTCGGCCATCGCGCTGGTTATGTTCCACTTGGATACGGCCATCGTCATCGTCTGCCTTGTCTACACGGTCATGTCTATGGGCATCCAGCTGCTCATCACGCCCATGAACACCTGGGGCATCAACTCGCTTGACAACAAGCTCATCCAGCACGGCAACGCGCTTTCGTCGACGATGAACCAGGTCGGCGCCTCGTTCGGCACGGCGCTCATCGTCAGCTTGACTGGTCTTGCCGGCTTGTTCACCAGCAGCGCCGACCCTGTCGTCATGACCTTCACGGGCACGCACGTGGCCTTCATCGGCATGATGGTGCTGCTCGTTATCGTCGCCGTCATCATCTTCCTGTTCGTGCGCGAGGTGCCCGGCAAAGACACCAAGGCGTCAGTGGTCGAGCGCGCGTTCAAGGGCATCGCCGGCGTCGAGCGCCCGTTCTACGTCGCCGACGTCATGGACGCACAGCCGGGTTTCGTTGCTGAAGACGCCACCGTGCGCGACGTCATCAAGCTCATGCGCGCGCGTAACACGAGCGGCGTGCCCATTGTGGACGCTTCGTCTGCCGTGCTCGGGTTCGTGTCCGACGGCGATATCCTGAAGTACCTGTCCAACCAAAGCGGGTCGTATTTCACCGACGGCACCAACTTCTACTCGCTGGTCGACCAGGAGGATTTCTGGGGCAAGCTGGGCGATTTGCTCGAGCTGCCGGCCCTGCGCATCGCCACGAGGCGCGTTATTTCCATAGACGCGCATGCCGATGTCGAAGATGCCTTCAAGCTGCTCTCGGAAAAGCGTATCAAGAAGATTCCCGTGCTCTTGGACGGCAAGCTGGTCGGCACGCTGAGCAGAAGCAACATCATCACCGCGTTGGAGCAGGCGGAGTACATGCTCAACGAGGCCAAGCAACAAGGCGCCCTGTAGAGGGGCGCGCGGCTTGCCGCCGCATGCGCCTCATCGCGGCTTTCCCGGTGCGCCCGGCCTTTCCGAAATGGTAAGGTTGGGCGCACCGTCTTTTCGTTTCGAGAATCAAAAGGAGCCACACGATGGACCTGTACGTTTCCGAGCATCCCCTTGTCGCAGGCGAGGGTTGTGCGCCTTGCACGCGCGAGCCGCTCACGTCTGCGCTGCGTGGCGGACGCTTCCTGCTGTTCGACGGCGCCATGGGCACGCAGCTGCAAGCGCGGGGGATCGATGTCTCGTTTTCCGTCCAAGACCTGCTCAACCTCGAGAACCCTGATCTGGTGCGCGAGCTTTTGAGCGCCTACGTGCAGGCGGGCTGCGATGTCGTCACGACGAACACGTTCAGGTCCAACGCCGATATCTTAGGCGATGAGGCCACGGTGGCCGAGGTGTTTTCCGCTGCCGCGGCATGCGCGCGCGAGGCAGGCGCCTCGTGCGTCGCCGGCGAGATAGGGCCGACAGGGCAGATGTTCTCGCCGTATGGCACGCTGACGTTCGACCATGCCTATGAGCTGTTCGCCTGTCAGGCGCGCGCCGCGCGCGATGCGGGGTGCGATCTCGTGCTTATCGAGACGTTCACCGACATGGTGGAGGCCAAGGCCGCCGTGCTCGCGGCAAAAGAGCACGCGCAGCTTCCCGTTTTCGTCTCCATGAGCTTCACGGAAACCGGCCGCACGATGATGGGCGTCACGCCCGAGGCGTTCGCGCGCACGTTCGCGGGCCTGGGGGTCGACGCGCTGGGCGTCAACTGCTCGGTGGGCCCCGATGCGCTGCTGCCAGTGGTGAAAGACATCGTGGCCAGCTGCGGCCTTCCCGTCATCGCGCAGCCCAACGCCGGTTTGCCCGTGGTCGTGGACGGCGTGACGGGCTACGACATGACTCCCGAGCGTTTCGCGTCCGAGTACCGGCCCTTGCTGGATGCCGGCGTCGGCATTGTCGGGTCGTGCTGCGGCACGTCGCCGGAATACACCAGCAGGTTGCGTGCGCTCATCGACGGGGCGGCTCCCTCGCCGCGTGTCGATGTGGGCGGACGATTTGCGACGAGCGCGCGCGAGGTTTGCGCGGTAGATGATGCTCTTTTCGACGCGGCTGTCTGGCTCGACCTGCCCGACGCGCCCGGCGAAGGCGCGGCTACAACGGCGTACTTCGCTGCCATGGACGCGCAGGCGAAGCTGTACGCGCTCGACGTGAGCGGAATGGCGTCGGCAGATACGGCGCAGGCTGTGGCGGATTTGACGGGCGTTTGCACGACGCCGCTGTGGTTTGCCTCCGAAGACGGGCAGGCCGTCGAGGCGGCTGTGCGCGCGTATGCGGGCTGTCCCGTCATCGGCGTGAGAGGCGCTGCCCATTCCGAGCTCATGCAGGCCATCGCCCGCCATTACGGGTGCGTCTTGGCATAGCGCCGAAACGGGCATGGACGTATATACTTGTCAGATGCGCATTGGAATCTGACGAAGGGAGCCAAGGTGAAGATTCGCTTGAACGAAGACCGTGCGCTGGTCGAGAAAATTCGCGCGGGCATCTTGAAGCGTGAGGGGTATTGCCCCTGCCGTCTGGAGAAGACGGAGGAGAACTACTGCATGTGCCAGGAGTTCCGCGACCAGATCGCAGACCCGGACTACGAGGGTTACTGCCACTGCATGCTCTATTACAAAGAACGCTGATCTGGGTTTTCCATGGCACTTAACATTGTCTTGTTCGAGCCGGAGATTCCGGCCAATACCGGCACCATCGGCAGAAGCTGCGTTTTGACCAAGACGCGGCTGCACCTGATACGCCCGCTGGGCTTCAGCCTGGACGACCGCATGGTCAGGCGCAGCGGCATGGGGTACTGGCACGACATCGACTTGCATGTCTACGACGGTTACGCGGATTTCGCCGCAAAGCACCCTGATGCGCGAATCTGGTACTGCACCAAGAAAGCCGCGCGCTGCTATCACGAGGTCTCCTACGAGGACGAGGACTACCTGATGTTCGGAAAGGAGTCCTCGGGCATCGACGAGCGCGTGCTCGCCGCGCATCCCGATTACTGCCTGCGCATTCCCATGTTCGAACGCGCCGGCCTCACGCCCGCGACGAACGGCCCCGGTCCGGCTGGCGACCCGACCGACCCGGACGCGGTCTCGCTCAACCTGTCCAACGCGGCCAACATCGTCTTGTTCGAGGCCCTGCGCCAGCTCGATTTCCCGGGGATGGTGCGCGAGGGACACTTGCACGATGAGTGATGGTGTCCAAGGCGACAGTTTCGTGACGAACAAAGGTGCTTTAGGAACATTCGCACGGTAAATACTGGTTAACATTGTCAAATATGCACATTGACGCCGCAGACCCGCGTCTTTCCTACCTTTCCAAAAGTGCCGCCCGCCCCTTGGCCCGACAGGGCCAACATATCGCGTATAGTGCGCAAATACTGCTCGCCCGAAGGTCCGCGGGCAGGTCATGCGTTTTTTGCTCCCGGTTGAAAGGGGGGTACGGCTTGGAAAGCATCGGCATCGGAACAATAACGGCTCTCATCGCGTTTCCCGTGCTCGTGGCTCTCGTGCAGCTGTTCGTTCGCAACGACCGCGTGCGCACGTACGTCACGGTTATCGGGGCCGTGTTGATTGCCTGCGGGTCGGTGTTCGTCGCTGTCGAGTTTCTGGGTGCGGGTCCGCAGCAGTTCTCGCTCGACCCGTCGGTTACCAAGGTCATGGGGTACGTGACGCTCGCCATTGACGTCGCCTTGTGCATCTACATCATCGGCAAGGGCATACGGTACAAGAAGTACCTGGCCATCGTGCTCGCGGCCGTCCAGCTCGTGCTCGCGGCCTACCTTGACCTGGCCGTTATGGAGCATGTCGAGGTCGCCCATTCGCTCTATATCGACAACTTCTCCATCATCATGGCCCTCATCATCGGCATCGTCGGCTCGGGCATCGCCGTGTACGCGCTTGGCTACATGCGCGTGCACGAGGCCCATGCGGCCGGGTCCGACCGCCGTAACATTTTCTTCGCCGTGATGTTCGCGTTTCTCGGCGCGATGTTCGCGATCGTCTTTTCCAACGAGCTCACCTGGATGCTGTGCGCGTGGGAAGTCACGACGGTCTGCTCGTTCGCGCTCATCGGCTACACGCGCACCAAAGAGGCCATCGACAACTCGTTTCTCCAGATCGTCCTCAACCTCGTCGGCGGCATCGCGTTTACCGTCGCCTTGCTGTGGGTGGGCAGCTTCTACGGCGTCAACGAGCTTTCCTCGTTCATAGAGATGTCGCTTTCGTTCATGGGGACGGGCTACACGGCGCTCGTCTATGTCCCCCTGCTGTTGCTCGCGCTTGCGGGTTTCACGAAGGCGGCGCAGATGCCGTTCCAGAACTGGCTGCTCGGGGCCATGGTCGCGCCGACTCCCACGTCGGCGTTGCTCCACTCCTCCACGATGGTCAAAGCCGGCGTGTTCCTGATCATCAAGCTCAGCCCGCTGCTGGGCTTCAACCTGCCGGGCTTTGCCGTCATGCTGGTGGGTGGCACGACGTTTCTGTTCTGCGCGCTGGCGGCCATCAGCCAGAGCAACGCCAAGCGCGTTCTGGCCTATTCCACGATTTCCAACCTCGGCCTGATCACGGCATGCGCGGGCGTGGGCACGGCCGGCGCCGTCTGGGCCGCCAGCTTCCTGGTCCTCTGCCATGCCGTGGCCAAGTCCTTGCTGTTCCTCTCCGTGGGCACGGCGGAACATCACATCGGGTCGCGTGACATCGAGGACATGGACGACCTGTTCGAGCGCATGCCCCGTCTGGCGCGTCTCATGGCCATCGGCATTATGGGCATGTTCATCGCCCCGTTCGGCATGCTCGTGTCGAAGTGGGCCGCGCTGCAGTCGTTCGCGGCGTCCGAAAACGTCATCTTGCTGCTGCTGCTCGTGTTCGGCTCTGCGGTCACGTTCATGTTCTGGGCCAAGTGGCTTGGCAAGATTCTCGCCATCGCCAACGACGGTTCCGAAAACGTCGAGCTCGACGTCTCGAGTTCCGAATGGGCTTCGCTGGGGCTCATGACGGTGCTCACCGTGGGGTGCTGCATCGCTTTCCCGCTCGTCTCCGTCGGCGTCGTCGTGCCGTACCTCGAAAGCGTCTTCTCCACCGTTCCCACAGCCATCACCAACGGTGACCTTTGGATCATGGCCGTCATCGCCCTCGTGCTCGCGGTTGTCTTTCTGGGCTTTTCCGGCTTCACGAAAAAGCGCGTCGTTCCCGTGTACCTTGCTGGGTCGTCGGTCGATTCCACGCGGCGCACGTTTTCCGACTCGTTCGGGCATGAGCTTCGCGCCACGCAGCGCAACTGGTACATGGACGACCTGTTCGGGGAGCGCAAGATGAAGCTTTTGGGCATGGTCGTGACGCTCGTCTTGATCGTCGGCTCGTTTGCCTTCGCCTTGCAGGCAGACGCGGCCGAGAAAACGGTGCTGGAAGACGCCGCCGTCGCCCAGCAGTCCTATCAGGGCAGCTCGTGGGCCGAAGCGCAGGTCGGTTTCAGCACGTACCTGCAGTATTACGAGTATTACAGCCCGTATTACGAGCAGAACGCGCAGACGTTTTCGCAAAACATGGGCATAGATTCCATGGGCGAGTTCATGGAAGAGCTCTACGCCCAGTCGACGGGCGCGTCGGCTGCGAGCAACGGGGAGGGGGAGTGATCGTGGAACTGTTCGGGTATTCTGTGTGGAGCTTCGTCGGCATGATCGCCTTTCTCGTGCTCGCTCCCGTCATCGGCTGCTTTCTGGCGGGTCTGGACCGCAAGCTGTCGGCGCACATGCAAGGGCGTATTGGCCCGAAGCTGCTGCAGCCGTACTGGGATTTCCGTAAGCTGCTTTCCAAGGAAGCCGCGACCGTCAACGGGGCGCAAGACCTCTATGTCTGGCTCTACCTCATCTTCATCATCGTGGCGGGTATGGTGTTTTTCGCAGGCGCGAACTTCCTGCTCTGCGTGTTCGTCTTGACCCTGGGCTCGCTGTTTCTCATCTTGGCGGGCTACGCGTCGCGCTCGCCGTACGCGGAACTCGGCGCGCAGCGCGAGATCATCCAGGTCATGTCCTACGAGCCCATGGTGCTTCTGGTCGCCATCGGCATGTACCTCACCTGCGGCACCTTCGAGGTGCACGAGGTGATCAACGCGGAGCTTCCGCTCGTGCGTTACGCCCCGCTCATCTTCGCCGGTTTTCTGTACGTGCTCACCATCAAGCTGCGCAAGTCCCCGTTCGACATCTCCATGGCGCAGCACGCGCATCAAGAGCTCGTGCGCGGCATTGTCACCGAGTTCTCGGGCAAGACGCTTGCTCTGGTCGAGCTGTCTCACTGGTACGAGAACGTGCTGTTCTTGGGCTGGGTCGGCATGTTCGCGCTGTGGGCGGGCGGCTGGGTTGCCGTGCTCGTCGCCGTCATCGTCGCTTTGGCGGTGTGGTTTCTCGAGCTGGTCATCGACAACAACTTCGCCCGTGTCCGCTGGCAGACGATGCTCAAGAGCGCCTGGCTGGTCGCCTTGGTGTGCGGTGCCGTCAATATCGTCTACCTGATGTTTATCTAAGGAGGTCAGCTCTTGTCGTATCTGAGCAAATCACCTTGGGTCATCCATTACGATGGGTCCAGCTGCAACGGCTGTGACATCGAGGTGCTCGCCGCGCTGACGCCGCTGTACGACGCGGAGCGTTTCGGCGTCGTGAACACGGGCAATCCCAAGCACGCCGACATCTTCGTGGTCACGGGGACGGTCAACGAGCAGAACATCTCTGTAGTCAAGGAAATATACGAGCAGATGCTCGAACCGAAGGTCGTGGTGGCCTGCGGCGCCTGCGCTTGCGGCGGCGGCGTGTTCCACGATTGCTATAACGTCATCGGCGGCGTGGATGCCGCCATCCCGGTGGATGCCTACGTGCCCGGCTGCGCCGTCAAGCCCGAGGCCATCATCGACGCTGTCGTCGCCGGGGTGGGCATTCTCGAAGAGAAGGCCAAGAACATGAAGGCGAACTCCGCGGCAAAGCGCGCCGACGGCGCAAGCCCCGCAACGGGTGCGCACGCGGCGTGTGCACAGGTCGACGATGTGCCTGGCGCTCATGGCGCGGGCGTTGCCGACGACGGCCAGGAGGAGGCGAGCAAGCAGTGAAACGGTATCAGCAGCCGACATTCGAGCCGGCACGTGTCGGCGATGTTCGCTCCTTTGCAGAAGCGTTCAAACGTCAGGGGTACATGTTCGTTAACATCAGCGCTACGACCTGCGCCGATCACTGCGATGTCCTCTACGTCTTCCGCGCTTCGGAAGGCGCAGGCGAGCTTGTTGGCAAGACGGTGAGCGTGAGACCCGGCGAGCAAGTTAGCTCGATTACGGAATTCTACCCGGCCGCGTTCGTCTTCGAAAACG
>CASDTD010000093.1 GCA_949283445.1 uncultured Coriobacteriia bacterium
CATCCCGAAAGACCACTACAGCGACATCGCCGACAACGTGCCGGAAGAGACGCTCGGCCACGTGTTCGGGGCCGTGCAGAAGGTCGCCGAGATCAAGGGGCTTACCAACGGCTTCAGGCTGATGGTGAACACGGGCGAGGACGCGAGCCAGAGCGTGAAGCACTTTCATGTGCACCTGCTGGGCGGCGGCTGGATGCCGCGTCCGAACGACCAGGACTGGGGTCCCAACGCCACGAACGCGGCTGAAATCGCGGCCAAGAAAGCAGCCGAAGAGCAGTAGGCGCGGGCTGCTCGCACAATGGAGCTTTACGACGAGATAGCGCGCTACCGGCCGTATAACGAACAGGAGCAGGCCGACCAGCAGACGATGCTGCGCTACATGCGCGAGCACGACGACTGCTTCGAGCGCTCGTCAATCGCGCATATGGCCTGCTCGATTTGGGTGGTAGACCCAGCGCTCGAACAGACCTTGCTCGTCTACCACAATATCTACGATTCGTGGAGCTGGATTGGCGGACATGCAGACGGCGAGCACGATTTGGCCGCCGTCGCGTTGCGCGAGCTTGCCGAGGAGACAGGCGTGACGCACGCGGTGCTCGTCGATTGCGGCATCTACTCGCTTGACGTGCTGACGGTGGACGGGCACGTGAAGCGGGGAAGCTACGTCAGTTCGCATCTGCACCTGAACGTGACCTACCTTGCGCTGGCCGACCCGGCGCAGGCTCTCCGCGTCAAACCCGACGAGAACAGTGGGGTGCGCTGGGTGCCCATTGACGAGGTGATACCTCTGTCGACGGAGCCGTGGATATGCGAACATGTCTACGAAAAGCTCATCGCCAAGCTGCGTGCTGTCGACGCGGCAGCCCTCGACGGCGCAAAACGGCAGCTCGAAGCGGCGAACGCGTAACGGTTGCCCGCACAAGGCGGGCCTTGCCGTATCATGGCGAAGCTGGTTTCCCGAGCTGGACACGACGATACCCATGTGGAAGTGAGACATGTTTGACGGAATGACAAGCCCCGGCCGCAACGACGAATGCTGGTGCGGCAGCGGCAAGAAGTACAAGAAGTGCCATTGGAAAATAGACGAGCGCATGCAGGAGCTCTATGACGAAGGGCTCGAGGTGCCGTACCGTTCGCTGCTCAAGTCGGCGGCCGATATCGAGGGCATCAAGGCTTCTGCTGCAGTCAATATCGGCGCGCTCGACTACGTCGCCGAGCACATCGGGCCCGGCGTCACGACGGCGCAGATCGATCAGTGGGTCTACGACTACTGCATCGAGCACGACGCGATTCCGGCCGATCTCAATTACGAGGGCTTCCCGAAGAGCGTGTGCACGTCTGTCAACGAGGTCGTCTGCCATGGCATCCCGTCCGACGACCAAGTGCTGCAGGAGGGCGATATCGTCAACGTGGACATGTCGACGATCAAGGACGGCTATTTCTCAGATTCTTCGCGCATGTTCACCATCGGCGCCGTTTCCGACGAGGCGCAGCGTCTGGTGGACGCGACCAAGCAGTCTGTCGAGGCGGGCCTTGCGGCCGTGAAGCCGTGGGGCAGGCTCGGTGACGTGAGCGCTGCGGTGAACGAGGTCGCCACCGATGCGGGGTTTTCCGTGGTCGCCGAATTCGGCGGACACGGCATCGGGCTGGAATTCCACGAAGACCCGTTCGTGAGCTTCGTCGCCGAAGCTGGCACGGGGCCGGTGCTGGTTCCCGGCATGTGCTTCACCATCGAGCCCATGGTCAACGCGGGTGAGGCGGCTATCGACATGAACGACCCGAACGGCTGGACCGTGCGCACGGCAGACGGCTCGCTTTCCGCGCAGTGGGAAGTGCAGATCGTCGTCACCGAAGACGGCTACGAGCTGCTTTCCTGGTAGGGGAATCGGGCACCGTCCCCGCTCGATGCTTCGCACCTGTCCTGTCGGAACCGAAAATCAGCGCTCGGGCGCAGTGCCCTACACGCGCTTTCTCGCGCTCCCGGTTTTCAGCTCCGCCAGGACAGCTCCACGTACCTCGCGGGAAAGCCGTCCGATTCCTCGTAGCGTGAGCGGTTTTCTTGATCGACGTTTATGCCCTGACTGTCAGTTTTGACGTCAGGGCATTTCCATGCCATTTGCGAATTACCATATTGACATTAAGATGCTATACTATAAAAGCCTAAATGACATATAAACGCTATCTAAATGAACTCATATTGATGTAAAGGCGCATGTGATGGTGAAGTCGACGACGATACGCATGGACGACGACTTGAAAAACGAGGCCACCGCCAAACTCGAGGCGCTGGGCTTGAGTTTCAACACGTTCGTCGTTATGGCGACCAAACAGCTCGTCGCCCAAAACCGCATACCGTTCGACCTGGTGGTTCCGCCCACAAAAGACGACGGCAATGCGGGCACTGGGTGACGCGGGGCGGTTCGTCAGCGGCTTTGCCGGGTGTTTCGGTGGATTCTTGGGGCTGCCCGCGCAGCATCAAGACGAGCTCGAGGGTGAGCATCATGTGGTTGTGGAGATTGTTTCAGCGCCGGCAGCAGCCCATCTACGTTCAAAGGAACCGCTGGATTTTCTCCAGACGAAGCTCGGGTCTCATGACCATCGGCCGCCATCGCTAGAGGCCCGGCAGCCCGAAAGCCTGCAATCGGGCGCGTAATGCGCTGTTGAGCCGAATGCTGCGATGCGTTCGCAGGCGCGTCGTACGCCCATCTGCTGTTCGCGCACGGTATCGTGCTAAAGTACCGAATTTGTAACATCGGTTTTTCGCAGACGAACGCAGGTTAATTATGGAACTTGGTCAAATGCTTCCGATTTGGAGCATCATCCCCTTTGTCGGCATGCTGCTCTCCATTGCCATCATGCCGATGGTCAAGCCCGAATGGTGGGACAAGCATCAGCTGCTTGTCGCTGTCGTGTGGGCGCTCATCTTCCTCGTGCCCTTCTTCTTCGTGTTCGGGCCGCATATGACCGCCGAGCAGCTGTCCGAGGTCATCGTCGGCGATTACATACCCTTCCTCGTGCTGCTGTTGGGCCTGTTCGTCGTCTCCGGCGGCATCCTCATTCGCGGCAGCATCGCCGGCACGACGAAGAACAACGTGATTTTCCTGCTCATCGGCACCATCGCCGCCAGCTGGGTGGGCACCACCGGCGCGGCTATGCTGCTCATCCGCCCGCTGCTGCGCGCGAACCACTGGCGCAAGCACCGTGCGCATATCGTCGTGTTCTTCATCTTCCTCGTCGCCAACATGGGCGGCTGCCTGACGCCGCTGGGCGACCCGCCCCTGTTCCTGGGCTATCTGCGCGGTATCCCGTTCTTCTGGACCATCGAGCACATCTGGCCGATCCTGCTGTTCAACGTCGTCGTGCTGCTCGTGGCTTTCGTCTTCATCGACCGCCACTTCATCAAGAAGGAAGGCAAGGAAGGCGTCGAGGCGCTCAAGCTCGAGCGCGAGGCCGACGACCGCGTGCCGCTGCGCATCGAGGGCTGGCATAACTTCTTCTTCATCGCCCTCATCTTGGTCGCGGTTATCCTGAACGGCCTCATCCCGCAGATCCCGGCGTGCATCAACCCGGCCACGGGCGCGACCTACGGCATCGACATCTTCGGCGTGCACGTGGGCATCGACTATGTCGTCCAGATCGTGTTGATTCTCATCGCCATCGTGCTTTCCCTGGTGACGACGAAGAAAGAGACGCACGAGGCCAATCACTTCGAGTGGGGTCCCATCGCGGAAATCGCCAAGCTCTTCATCGGCATCTTCATCACGATGATTCCCGCGCTTGCCTTGCTGCGCACCTACGGTGGCTCCATCGGCATCGATACGCCGCTCGAGTTCTTCTGGGCGACGGGCCTGCTTTCGTCCTTCCTCGACAACTCGCCCACGTACGTGGTCTTCCTCACGGCGGCGGGCTCTCTGGGTGCGGACGGGCTGCCGTTCATCACCACGGCTGTGGGCGATGTGGCCATCCCCATGCTGCTGGCGATTTCCGCCGGCGCGGTGTTCATGGGCGCCAACACCTATATCGGCAATGCTCCCAACCTCATGGTGAGGAATATCGCGGAAAAGGCCGGTGTCAAGATGCCGAGCTTCTTCCACTACATGGGCTGGTCGTGCGCCGTGCTTATTCCCGTGTTCATCATCGACACGCTCATCTTCTTCCTGTAGCGGGCGTTTCGCGACGACAGGTATATAGTTCGATAGTGACGGTTCGGTTTACCTCGGGAGGTATGACCAATGGCATTCAAGAACGTTCTCGTTCCGTTTGACGGTTCAGAGCAGGCGCAGCACGCCGTCGACGCCGCGCTCGAGCTTGCAGCGGGTGCAGACTCCGCGAAGGTGACGGTTCTGCACGTCGCCCCGGAAATGGATTTCGACGACACGTCGTTTGACGTCGCCGCGGAAATGGTGGGCATTCCCGCTCTCGATGACAAGGACAAGGCGCAGCTCAAGGAAAAGTACCAGGGCGTGCGCCGGCAGCAGCTGCACGAGAAAATCGAGCAGTTCTTCGAGAGCGTTCCGGAAAACGTCGAGCTCGTCATCGAAATCGAGAACGGCAAGCCGCATGAGGTCATCGAAACCTACGTGCGCGAGCACGGTATCGACTGCGTGGTCATGGGGCGGCGCGGCATGGGGCGCATCCGTCAGGCGCTGGGCAGCGTGAGCGCTGCGGTTCTGCGCACGGTTGACGTGCCGGTGCTCGTCGTTAAATAGCCTTTGGCAGCGGGCTTTTGCCGCCATTCTTACAGATTGTTTAAGAGCCTGTGGAGTTGTTGTCAAAGCAACAATCACAGGCTCTTTTCTATGGTACTTTGTCTGCATGAACTTAGTGAGACGCATAAAAAAGTTTGTGATCAGGCTCTTCGTGCTGGTGCGCAAGAAGAACCGTCAGCTGGAGGCGCGCCTTGACGAGGTGCAGCCGCACCCGGTGGCTGGCGTGCTCATCATCATGGCCGGTGTGTTCGTCAGCTTGGCGGGGGCGGCCATGCTGGTGCTTCCCGGCCCGGGCATGCTCGTTCTGGCGCTGGGCATCGCGGGCATCATCGTGGGTGCCAAAACCGTGAAGGGCAGCTACGGGCCGCAGCGCGTCGAGCGGGAGCGTGCCCGCAAGCGCGAGCGTCTTGTGCGTATGCGCGCCAAGCACGCGCAGCGAAAGCAGCAGCGTCGGGAACGCAAGGTCCCGGCGACGGTGGTTGTGCCCATCGAACGCCACCGCTAGCGGCTCTGCGCCAACGGTCCTGCGGGCCAAATCGCGTACTGGGGCAGGAGTTTGCCGGCTACATGTGCCCGCACGCGTAGTTTCGTCCACGAAACGCTTATCTTCGGTCAAGAACCCGCGCTGGGGCACTCCGGTGTCGCGCAGCTGTGCCCCTGCGCGCAATCTCGTCCACATCATAGGTTGATACTGCCCAAAACCCATGTTGGGACATTCTGGTGTCATGTGCTTGTGCCCCTGCGCGAGTTTCAGGCCGCAGTCTCGCGCGGGCGGCGAAAGCGGGCTATTCGCTCAAATCATCGACGATGCGCTCGTAGGCGGTGAGCCATTTTTCCGCGTGCGTGGGCGTGCCCTTGGCGTCTTCGGGCATCTTCTCATCTGAATACTTCTGCGCGAGTTCGACCGTGTATTCGGTGATGCCGTTTGCCTTGCACCATCTGTGCCACCCTACGGCGCCGAAGTTGTAACCTTGGATGACGAGCTGGATTTCGCCTGCGTCTTGCGGGGTGATCTGCTCGAAGCAGTCGTGCCACAACTCGAGGTTCTGCTTGAACTCGAGCACGCCGGCATAGATGGACGCTTCGCAGGTTTGCGCTTTGACGCCATAACGCGAAGAGCCCATCTTGACGATGTCGCCGTACTTTCCCTCGGCAGCTTGCATGATGTCGTGTTTGACGCCCTCGACGCTGCGCACGTCCTCGTCCCCGCCTGATTCCACGTACATAGCCGCGAGGATGGCGTCGGTCCATTCGTCGCCTAAGCCGCAATCTGTGCAGGCTTGCGCTACCGTCCCGCGCCATTTTTCGACGGCGGAGTATTTGCCGTTGGTAACCTGGCAGGTGACGGCGTTGGTGGCGATGAACAGAAAGACGGCCGCAACCGCGATGATGACCACGATGCGCAGCACGAGAGGGTGCCGTGAAGCGCGTTGCGTTTGGGTTGCGCCGCGCTTGGAACGGGCAGGGGCGCCCGCACCACGCTTCGAGGAGGCGCGCTTTGTGGTGGCACGGCCTCCAGGGGGTGCTTTGCGCCGTGTTGGGGTGCGTCGTGCAGCCTGCTTTTTGTCGGTTCGCTGTGTCATAGTGCAACAGCATACTCTATGGAAGTGACAGCGGCGTAACCTCCGCCCGATTTCACCGCAAACCCACGGAGGCGGCGCCGCTTGTCCATCTCGCGGTTTCGTTTGCAGGCTGCGGGCGCCTGTCGAAAAAGGTGGAGTTGGAGAGCAGCTGCAAGTGTTCGATGCTCTCCAATCCGCGTAAAAACGGGCGAAAGCGCTGCACAGGCACGGCTATGTGCTCGGCAGCGCCTTCGTGTTGCTCTCCAATTCGCGCTCGTTTGGTGCGCGTTGCGCGGGCGGGTGAAAGGTGCTCGCGTGACCGCCCTGTGCCCCTAGTCGGTGAAGTAGCCGACGCCCCCTTCGATAAGCGGCATGAAACTCGCGTCGGGGATATTCTGGTACAGGCCCGCGCCCACGCGCTCGGAATGGCCCATCTTGCCGAACACGCGCCCGTCGGGGCTCGTGATGCCCTCGATGGCGAGCACCGAACCGTTGGGGTTGGCGGACAAATCCATGCTCGGGTTACCGGCAAGGTCGACGTATTGAGTGGCGATCTGCCCGTTTGCCTTCAGCTGCGCGAGCAGCTCGTTGCTTGCGACGAAGCGCCCTTCACCATGGCTGATGGGCACCGTGTAGATGTCGCCCACCTTGCAGCGAGACAGCCACGGCGAGAGGTTCGACGCCACGCGCGTGCGCACGATGCTGCTCTGATGGCGGCCGATGGTGTTGAACGTCAGCGTGGGGCAGGCGTCGTCCATGGGACGGATGTCGCCGAAAGGAACCAGCCCGAGTTTGACGAGCGCCTGAAAGCCGTTGCAAATGCCCAGGATGAGGCCGTCGCGGTCGTTCAAGAGCCGGCGCACTGCCTCGGTGACTTCGGGCGAGCGGAAGAAGGCCGTGATGAACTTGGCCGAACCGTCTGGCTCGTCGCCGCCGGAAAAGCCGCCGGGAATCATCAGGATTTGGCTCGTGTCGATTTCCGCAGCCAGGCGTTTCGCGCTTTCGGCCACCATATCCGGCGCGAGGTTGTTGACGACGAAGGTCTGGGCTTTCGCGCCGGCACGCTCGAATGCCAGCGCCGTGTCATATTCGCAGTTCGTGCCCGGAAAGACGGGGATGATGACACGCGGTTTGGCGATGGTCCCATTGAAAGTGAGCGGCAGGTGCGTCTCGTCGCTTATGGCCTCGACCGTCGGGCCTTCAGCGCGGTACGGGAACACGTCTTCAAGCTCGTGCTCCCACGCTTCTTGCAGGTCGCAAAGATCGACGCGCTCGTTGCCGGCGGTGATGGCGTAGTCGTCGGTTGTCGTGCCCAAGACGAGTACGTTGAGGTTGTCGGTGCAGGCGGGGACGCTGGCGCCGTCGGCAAGCTCGACGGCAAACGAGCCATAGGCGGGCACGAACAACGTGCTTGTGTCGAGGTCGTCGGAAAGCGCGAGGCCGATCTTGTTGCCCAGGCACATCTTGAAGAGCATCTCGGCGTCGCAGCCGTAGCCGGGTGTGGCGACGGAAAGCGCCGCGCCGTTGCCGATGAGTTCCTCGACGAGGTCAAGCGCCTCGATGAGGCCGTCTTTCTCCGGCATGAGCCCGTCGTCTGCATACCAGGGGTGAATGCACAGCACCTTGTGCTCACCGGCTTTGAATTCCGGCGAGGTCACGCGGTCGATGTGCCCGCAGGCCGTGGCGAAGCTCACGAGCGTGGGCGGCACGTCGAGGCTCTCGAAGCTGCCCGACATGGAGTCCTTGCCGCCGATGGAGCCGACCTCGAGGTCGAGCTGCGCGGCCAGCGCGCCGAGCAGCGAGCCGACGGGCTTGCCCCAGCGCTCGGGCACGTCGCGCAGGGAGCCGAAGTA
>CASDTD010000094.1 GCA_949283445.1 uncultured Coriobacteriia bacterium
GCGCCCATCCGCGCCATCGCCGAAAACTCCGGCTTCGAGGGTTCTGTCGTCGTCGACAAGATTAAGAACGCCGACGAGCTGGGCTTCGGCCTGAACGCCGCGACGGGCGAGTATGGCAACATGCTCGACATGGGCGTCATCGACCCGGTCAAGGTTGTGCGCAGCGCGCTGCAGAACGCCACGTCCGTTGCCACGATGCTCATCATCACGGCGGCCACCGTCTCCGACGTTCCGCAAGACGGCCCCGATCCTGCCCAGATGGCAGCGATGCAGGGTGCTGGCGGCATGATGTAAGCCGGGCGTGCATACATAACGCAAAAGACATCTTGCTCGAAGAGGGGCTCGCGAAAGCGGGCTCCTCTTTTTGTGTGTACGTTATCCGTCAATCCTTTGGGGGGATTGGTCAGAAGACATATCGTGCTGTTTGCCTGTGTGGCGTTACCAAACCGGTGCTTTGGCGATGTTTGAGGGGCGTCTTAAGATCAAATCGGTATTCCGGCGACATCCGAGCGTTTAATTCGGGGTCGGACTGTCGCTAGAGCACCGCTTTGCGAAACGTGCGGACAAAACATGTCGTCTAACCACCCATCTGCGGCGAGACGGCCCTAGACGGGGGATTGGACGACACTCTGGCATCTAAATGAACACCAGCCCGTGTCTTGAACGTCGAATATCAGAGGTAAATCCCCGTTTCCGCAGCTCCCGCCCTTCAGTCATTATTCTGTCTCAAAATATATTAATAGAAACTATAAATTACTCTAGCAATATATACTTATTAGAATATAGTTAAACAAGCACTAAAAATGTGCTCATATTGTCGCTTACTGCGGAACGGAGAAAGCCATGAGAAAGCGGACGTTCGTGAATGTGCTGTGCAGCGTGGTAGCCGTAGCAGCTCTGTGCTTTGGGCTGGTCGGCTGCGGCGGGGGTGGCGGCGACGCCCAACAGCAGGAGGCCGGGCAGAGCCTGCAGGGCAAGACGCTCAAAATCTATTGCGGCGCCGGCATGGCCGACCCCTTTGCGGAAATCGCCGACGCGTTCAAGCAGGAGACGGGCTGCGAGATGGAAGTCACCTACGCCAACGCCGCGCAGATTCAAAGCCAGATCAAGACGACCGAGGAGGGTGACTTCTTCATCGCTGGGTCTGCTGAGGAGACCAAACCCGTTGCCGATTATGTCGCCTCCAGCACCGATCTTGTGAAGCACATTCCCGTGCTCGTCGTGCCCGAAGGCAACCCGGCTGGTGTCAAGAGCGTGGCCGACCTCGCCAAATGCGACAAGGTCCTCGTGGGCGATCCCGAATCGACGCCCATCGGCAAGATTGCCAAAAACGTCATGACTAGGGCCGGCATCTGGGACAGCATGATGAAAGCCGACCAGCTCACCACTACGACGACAGCACCGCAAATTGCCACGGCGCTTGCTAACGGCGAAGGCGAGGCGGGCATCGTCTGGAAGGAGAACGTGCCCGAAAGCGGCGTCGAGGTTATCGAGTGCGAGCAGATGACCAATGCCATCAAGACGATTCCCGCAGCTCAGCTCACGTGCTGTGCGGATGCGGACACGGCTGCGGCGTTCCTCGAGTTCCTGCAGGGCGACACAGCCAAGCAGATCTGGCAGAACTACGGCTACGAGCTCGTGTAACGAAGGAGAACGGTAGCTCATGGCAGGGCGGTCCGCGCGGGGAAGTCGCGACGCGTTTGCATGGGCGTCCATCGTGGCGATGACGGTGGTGCTCCTGTTCGTGGGGAGCGCCATCGTCGCCATCGTCGTGGCGGGCGTCTCGCATTTCGGCGAGGCCATCACTTCCGCCGAAGTGCTGTTCAGCCTGCGCATGAGCGTGGCCACTTCGACCGTGTCCACGCTCATCTGCCTAGGGCTGGCCCTGCCGAGCGCCTACGCGCTCACGCGTACGCAGATTCCCTTCAAGCGCGTGGTCGAGGTCGTCATGGAGCTGACCTTGTCGCTGCCCTACATCCTGCTGGGCTTCGCGCTGTTGCTCATCTTTTCCTCGCCGTTTGGCAAGGCGCTGAAAGAGGCGGGGTTCGCCGTGGTTTTCGAGCCGACGGGTATCGTCTTCGCGCAGCTCATCGTCAACCTGCCCTATGCCATTCGCATGATTCGCACGGCGTTCATGGACGTGAGTCCGCGCATGGAGTTCGTCGCCTCGACGCTGGGCGCCTCGTCGTTTCAGGTGTTCCGCACGGTCATC
>CASDTD010000095.1 GCA_949283445.1 uncultured Coriobacteriia bacterium
CCGAGGTGAATTTCGCCATCGACACGACGAGCCCGAGTTCGTCTGTCATCGGCATCGAGCCAGGCGGGGTGTATCTGCAGCCCGAGATGCAAGTGGAGATCGACAGCCACGACAACCTTGCGGTGGAAAAAGCGCGTCTGCTCGTCGATGGCACCGAAGTCGCCAGCTGGAGCGGAACGCAAGACGGTTCCGTCACCGCACAGCACACGCTCGTCGCCGACGGAACGCCCCACACGATATCTCTGGAGACGACCGACCGCGCCGGAAACACCCGTACCACCGATTACCGCGACGTGGTCGTGGCAGGCGACTGGGTCGCCTGCATACGCAACACCCCGCAACTGCTCTACCCGCTGGTGGCAAGCGGCATAGCGCTTCTCGCCGGCATCGCCATAGGAGCCGTCCTGTTCACGCGACATCGACGTGACAGCGAGACGACCCGCAACCCCTTCGGGCACTCGAAGGACGAGGCATGAGCTTTCAATCCGCACGATGCGGTTTGAAATAGAAGGGCGTGCGCTCAAGGAGGGCGCACCAACGAGAAAGGAAGCAACATGGCAGGTCAAATCAGAATCACCCCGGATCAGATGCGCTCCCGTGCCAACGAGTACCGTGTCGAGGCGGAAAACGTCGGCAATGTCATCTCCCGCATGGATTCCCTGCTCTCCGCGCTGCAAAGCGAGTGGGAAGGCGAGTCCAGCCGCGCGTACGAGGCGCGCTTCAACGAGCTGCGTCCGAGCTTCGTGCGCGCGCAGGAGCTGATCAACGAAATCGCGCAGTCCCTCGACTCCACCGCCCAGTCTCTCGAGGAGACCGACGCCAACATCGCCAGCGCCTTCCGCGGCTAACGGCACGCGCCTTTTTCTCCTCGTGTTCGCAACGGCCTGGCGTTTTCCTTCGGCTGCCATGTCAGTCGAAGGCGCAGGCTGTTGCGAGAGAGGCATCTTGGCAATTTGGCGCAAACGACGCCTCGTGTATTCATGAAAGGACATCTACTCCATGCGTGAACTGCTTCTTGTGACGCTCATGTACGAAGGGACGGCGAAGACCCACGTGTTCGACAGCAGCACCGAGGCTGTCATGTGGCTGGGACGCGACATCGCCTCCGACGCGACAGACGCGTTCGTCTGCCTCTCTGCATCTGATGCGCACGTGGCAGTTTCCCCTGTCCGCGATTTCGAACTCGTGGACGCCTCCGGAAATCGAACCGACAAAGCCGTTCTCGAAGAGAACGCGGAGACGGTTTTCTCGATTCGATTGCAGGAAACGCCCCTGGCGTCCTTGTTTTTGCGCCCTTCCACACCGGGTGCCCGCAGCTACGTGAATCTCGGCTTTTCCCATGACACGGCACTTTCCATCGGACGCGACGAGTCCTGCGACCTGTCCTATCGCAGCAAATTCGTCTCGGGCCTGCACGCCCGTCTGGATCTGACAGGCGAGCAGTTCACGGTAACCGATTGCCAAAGCGCCAACGGCACTTTCGTGAACGGCAGGGCGCTTCCCGGCGGGTCTGCCCGCGCTCTTGCCGCCGGCGACATCGTGCAGATCATGGACCTCACGATTCTGATAGGCCATCGGTTCATCTGCATCAACCAGCTGGAAGCCGCCGTGCTCTCCCCCATCGACGGCGCGAGCTTCATCGACCACGATGCCTTCGCGCGGGCATGCCCTCCCGCGAGCGAGACGACCGGCAAGCTCGAGCTGTTCTACCCAGCCCCACGCCTCGCACATTCCGTGCATGCGCGGGCATTCCAGGTGGACGACCCTCCCCTGGCCAAAAAACCGGACGAATCTCCTGCGCTCATGCAGCTGGGGCCTTCGTTCGTCATGGGCATCGCGTCGATTTTCACTATCTCCTCGGCCGTATCCCGCCTCATGATGGGTGCGGACATGATGACGACAATGCCGATGATCGCCATGTCGGTCGCCATGCTCTCGGGCACCGTGGTGTGGCCTATCGTGAGCAAACGCTACAACAAGAAGCGCGATGCCCGCGAAGAGCTCAAACGCACGTCAGCCTATACCGACTACCTCAACGGCATGGAGGCGAAATTCATCGAGGAGGCGCAAGCGCAAGCGCAGATCCTGCACAGCACGAGAGTCGATGTGGCATCCTTGCTCGAGCGCGCCGCGCAACGCTCGCCCCGCCTCATGAACAGAAGCCTTGACCAGGATGACTTCATGAGTTTGCGCGTGGGGCTTGGCGACACGTCTCTCAAGGCGGAAATCCGCTGGCCACAGCACCGTTTCAGCATGGACGACGACGCGCTCATGGACAAAGTGAGCGCCCTGGCCACGCATCCGCCAAAGGTACGTGACGTGCCCTTGGCGTTCAACCCGTACGAACACAAAGTCGCGGGCATCGTGGGGGACAGAGACCACGTCTGGGCGTTTGCACGCGGTCTTATCGTCCAGATGTGCGCGCTGTACAGTTACCAAGATGTCAAGATCGCGCTCATCGCCGACGCCGCGGAAAAGGGCCAGTGGGCCTGGATGCGCATCTTGCCCCATATCCACGACGAAGAGGGCGTCACGCGTTTCATCGCGACCGATCCCGACTCTTTGCTGGATTTGGGCAGACGTCTCGAGCGCACGCTGGAGGCACGCAAAGACCTGCGCATCGAGACACCCTCCGATTTCGGAGGCTACGAAGTGGTCATATGCGCCTCTTCGAGCCTCGCCGAACGCTCTGAAGCACTCACGAGAGTAGCGAAGTCGCGCACGAACCGCGGCATCTCCCTTATCTATTTCGGAGAAGACCTAAGCGACCTTCCCCGCGAGTGCGACTACGTCATAGACCTGACAGCCAACGCGACCCAGACCTTCCAAACCCCTTCCCAAGCGCTGAACGGCGGCGATGAAACCTCCAGACGCCAGGCGTGCATGTTCGCCCGCGGAGACGTCTCCGGCACGATGCGCGGCTTCGACCCCGACATCGAACTCGACGTCGCCACGGCGCGGGCATTCGCGCTGGCGATGGCGCGGGTGCATCTGGACATCCCCTCCCAACGTTGCACCATGCCCTCGTCGGTCGGCTTCCTCGAGATGTTTCAGTGCGGGTCGGTGGCACACCTCAACATCGCCCGGCGTTGGGCGGAACACGACGCGTCACGCACGCTGCAAACCCCGCTGGGCATCGACGGGCAGGGCGCGTACAGCATGCTCAACCTCCACGAGAAGGCACATGGCCCCCATGGCCTGATTGCCGGCACGACCGGATCGGGCAAGTCGGAGTTCATCATCACCTACATCCTCTCCCTGTGCGTCAACTACCCGCCCGACCAGGTGGCGTTCGTGCTCATCGACTACAAAGGCGGCGGATTGGCCGGCGCTTTCGAAAACGAGCGCATCCACCTGCCGCATCTGGCCGGCACGATCACGAATCTGGACGGTGCCGCCATCTCGCGTTCGCTCGTCTCCATCAAAAGCGAGCTGAAACGTCGACAGGACATGTTCAACAAGGCACGTGATATCACCGGCGAGGCAACGGTCGACATCTACAAGTACCTTTCCTACTACCGCCAGGGCGTGCTCACCGAGCCATTGCCTCACCTGTTCATCGTCGCCGACGAATTCGCCGAGCTGAAGGCGCAAGAGCCCGAATTCATGGACGAGCTCATCTCCGCAGCGCGCATCGGCCGTTCGCTGGGCGTGCATCTCATCTTGGCCACACAAAAGCCCACAGGCGTCGTGAACGACCAGATCTGGTCGAATTCCAAGTTCAAGGTCTGTCTGAAAGTGGCCGATGCCGCCGATTCCAAGGAAATGATCAGGCGCCCCGACGCAGCGGAAATCAAGGAGCCCGGCCGCTTCTACCTGCTGGTGGGATACAACGAGTATTTCGCATCCGGTCAGGCTGCATACGCGGGAGCGGGCTACGTCGAAAAGGAGCAGTTCGAGCCCAAGAAAGACGACGCAGTCGAGCTCATAGACGACACGGGCGCCACGCTGGCAAGGCTCAGGCTTCCAGTCGCCTCGAAAAAGACCAACGACTCCGAGCTCAACGTCGTGCTCAGGCAGATCATGGCAACGGCAGACGCCTTGGGCAAGCACGCGGAAAGCCTCTGGCTCGACCCGATGCCCGATTACATCGAGCTGGAAGCGCTCGAGAAGAAGTACGGCTTCACGCCAGAACCGGAGCGTCTGGCCTTCGCGATCGCAGAGCTCGACGAACCTGAACGGCAACGTCAGGCGCTTCTCAGCTTCCAACTTGCCGAAGAGGGCAACATCGCCTTTTACGGAACGGCAGCCTCGGGCACCGACGCGCTGCTGGGAACCGTGCTGTACGGGCTGGCGAAAAACTATGCCACCAAGACGTTCAGCTTTTACGTCGTGGACATGGGCTCGGGGACGCTCGCCTCGTTTGCCAAGCTGCCTCAATGCGGCGGCATCGTGCTGACGGGAGAAGACGAGAAGCTCGAGAACCTCTTCAGGCTCGTCGAGGCGGAAATAGCCTCGCGCCGTAGCCTGCTTGCGCAAGCCGGGGGTTTCGACGCCTACAACGCGCAGGTACCCGAAGACGAGCGGCTCGGCCATATCGTCGTGGCCCTCGCGAACATGGCCTCGTTTGCCGAGCTGCACGCAGACTACGAGGAACGCCTCAACGCCGTGACGCGCGACGGCGTGCGCTACGGCATCCACTTCATCATCACCGCGCCCACCGCCTCGTCGGTGCGCATGCGTCTGCGCGCGAATTTCTCGACGAGCCTCGTCACCGCATTCAACGACCCCAATGACTACGTCACCTTGCTCGGCTCCCTGTCGGGCACTGTCCCGCCCAAACAAGACAAGCGCGGCCTTATCAAAATCGGCAAGATCATCCGCGAATTCCAAGGTGCCTCGATAGCCAGGGAAGCGAGCGAAGTCACCGCCGCCGTCAAGGCGTTGGGGCATACGCTGCACGAACAGGGTATGGCCGAAGCGGCGCCCATTCCGCAGCTGCCCGAGCGGGTTCATGCAAGCGACATGCTGGCACAGCCCAAAAAGAAACACCTGGCAGTACCGGTGGGATTTTCCAAAGATTCCGTCGCCCCCGCGTTTTTCGATTTCTCGAAATCTCCCTCGATGCTGGTACTCGGAAACGACGTCGAGGGCATCGGGCGCTATTTGCGCGGCCTCGTCGAGACACTCGAAGAAGACGGGAGCATCTCCTATCGCGTCATCGACCCCGACGGAATCTGCGCTATCGAGGGCAACCGTCACGTCGCAAGCGATACCGAGGCGGCAGCGCGGATGGTCGACGAACTCGTCGAAGGCCAGAAGGACATCGAACTCGCGGTATTTTCCAGCATAGCCCAGACCATGGCATCGCTTCCGTCGGACACCTCCACGAAGCTCCAGAGCTACATCGTCGAAGAGCGTGGAGCGGGTACCTGCGGGCTGCTGTTCGCCACGGAGATGTGGCGCGTCAAGTCCTTGTACCAAGACTGGTACAAGGTGGCCAGCGCCTATGGCAACGGCGTGTGGATCGGCAGCGGCTTTGCCGATCAGAGCGTCTTCAGGTTCTCGCGTGCGCTCCCCTCGTACCGCGTGCCCGCGCAACGCTCCGACGGGTTTTTGTGCATGCGCGGCGACGTGATGCCCGTCCGCCTTGTAGAAGCACGGGGAGAACCAGATGAAGAGTGATCGACAGCACCACGTTGGCTTGGCGGCCCGCTATACGGGCGCCGAGCCCAACCGAAGCACGCGAACCGGCAAACAGGAACCTCGACTCTCACGCAGAAAGGACATGCAATGACGCAGACAAGCGAATGGCTACCGGCAGGCACGGTCGTCATGCTCGAAGACGGTGAGCGACCCATCATGGTCGCGGGCTTCATGATCGAAGACGCCGTGTCCGGCAAGTACTGGGATTACGTCGGATATCCCTATCCGGAAGGCGCGCGCGAAGCGAACACCGACTACTTCTTCGACCGCTCCATGGTCAAACACGTGTTGCAGGTCGGCTTCCTCAACGACACAGGGCTGGCCTTCCAGGACTACCTCGCCTCTTCGGAAGAAAGCTACGAGAAGATGCGCCGGGCAGGCAGCGTGAAAGCTAAGGAGGCGTAAGCGATGGCCAACATCATCAAAGTCGACAAAGACGCGGCGCTGAACACGGCTCTGGGGTTCGACAGCCTTTCCGGTGCGATGAACGACGCGAAGACGCAGAGTTCGAACGCGGAATCCACGCTGGCGAGCTGGCAAGGAGACGCTGCCACCGTGGCCATGAAGGCATTCGAGAGCATCGAGCTGTGCATGGACGAGATAGCGCGGGCGCTTTCCGCTCAAGAGCAGGGCATCACGCAAGGCGTACAGAACATGACCGACATCGACAACGAGATCGCGGCAGATCTCTCCACGCGGTAAGGAGGCGCTATGTTCGAAGTCAAAGTAGACGAGTTCGGCGAGGCCGCGACCATGATGGAGCAGACCACGCAAGACGTCAACGTCACCGCCGCACGCACCGGCCAAATCAATCTCTCGTTTCTGCAATCGAACGACGGCTTCTGGTCTCAAGCCGCCGGACAGCAGGGCGCGCTGCTCGAAAACAACCTGCATATCTTCTTCGAGGCGCTCTCCACGTTCTCCACGCGTCTGGAGATGGCCTGGAGCAACATGCAGCGCGAGATGCAACCCAAACGCGACGCCCTGGTCGCCGTGGTGGGAGCATCTCCGGCCGATGCGAACCGCCTGAGCTGGACCATGACCGACTACACGCCGCGCTGCGTCAACCTCTCCTCGTCGCTGGACAGCCTGCAAACCGCCACGACTCAAGCGCAAAACGCTCTTTCGGGCCTCGAAGATTCCGGGGATATCGCCAGCGCGCTGAACTCGTTGCAGTCGACGCTTACCGTCCAAATCGAAAAAGCCGAGGAGCTGAACACCAAGATCGGCGATTACCAGGAATCGATCGACTACTTCGAGCGCGTGTACTCGGATATCTTCGATAAGGAATTCATCACCGAACGCATGATCACCGACGCTCAGGCGGCGATGCTGGCGACCTACGAGAAGTCGGGCATCGCGCAGACCCGCGCCTTCCACGACTTCATCAAGGGAACGCAGCTCGTCGGCGACACCGACACCAAGCACTGGTACACCAACTTCGTCACGTTCGGCATGAACGGCGCGAAGGCGTGGATGTCGTTTGCCGGCAAGGGCCTGGCCGAGCTCGGCGAGAAAAACGGGCTGTTCACGAAGGGGCTTTCGGGCTTCAAAAGCGATTTCTTCAAGAAGCTCGGCGAGAACTTCGGCTTGTTCGACATGTCGGGTGGACAGGCGAAGAAGGCGTTCGGCCAGATAACCAAAGGGCTTGCCTTCGACAAGAAACTCGCCGACCTGAACAAGCGCTTCGGCAATTACGACGGCATGTTGAAAGCGGCTGGCT
>CASDTD010000096.1 GCA_949283445.1 uncultured Coriobacteriia bacterium
CAAGGTCGACTACTACGGCGTGCCGACGCCTGTCACGCAGGTAGCCGCCATCAAGGTTCCCGAGGCGCATCTCATGACCATCGAGCCGTGGGACAAGGCGCTCGTGAACGCCATCGAGAAGGCGATTATCGCCAGCAACATCGGCATCACGCCCAACAACGACGGCTCGGGCATCCTGCGCCTGCCGTTTCCCGCGCCCACCGAGGAGCGCCGCAAGGAGATTGTCAAGGAGTGCCGCGCTGTGGCCGAACGTGCCCGCGTGGCCGTGCGCAACGCCCGCCGCGACGCCAAGGGCAAGATGGAGCGCGCCCAGAAAGACGGCGAGGTCAGCGAAGACGAGCTGCACCGCTTCGAGGATCAGATCCAGAAGCTGACTGACGAGTACGTGGCGAAAGTCGATGCTCGTCTGAAGGAAAAAGAAGCCGAGGTTATGGAAATCTAGCTTGAGCGCCCGTCCGACAACACTCGCAGAGATTTTTCCCGAGCCGCCCGAGGGCCTCGACCCGCAACAGCTCGACCGCACGCGCGTCCCTCAGCACGTCGCCGTCATCATGGACGGCAACGGTCGGTGGGCCACCGAACGCGGGCTGGACCGGGGACAGGGCCATAAGGCGGGCGTCAAAGCCGTGCGGGAGGTCATCACTACCTGCAACGACATCGGCGTGCGCTACCTGACCATCTACTCGTTTTCCACGGAAAACTGGAAGCGCCCCAAAACCGAGGTGACGGGGCTCATGGACCTGTTCGCCAAGGTCATGGGGCGCGAGCTTGACGGTCTTGACGAAGAGGGCGTGCGCATCGAGCTTTTGGGGCATGTTGACGACTTGCCGCTTGCCACGCGCACGGTGTTCAAGCAGGCCGCCAAGCGCACGGCCGGCAACACGGGCATGACGCTTGCCATCGCGGTCAACTATGGTTCCCGCGCGGAAATCGTCGATGCGGCGCGGGCGCTGGCCGCTGAGGTCGCCTCGGGAGAGCTTTCCGTCGACGATATAGACGAGGAAGCCTTCTCACGGCATCTGTACACAGCCGACATGCCCGACCCCGACCTGCTCATCCGCACGAGCGGCGAGCTGCGCCTGTCCAATTACCTGCTGTGGCAGCTTGCCTATTCGGAGTTCTACATCACCGACGTGCTCTGGCCCGATTTCGACCGCTACGAGCTGCTGCGCGCGTTGCTGGCGTTCCAGCAGCGCAACCGCAGGTTCGGGAAGGTGACGTAGATGGCCATCAACACGGGCGACCTTGCCAAGCGTGTCGCCGTCGGCGCCATATACGTCGCCGTCATGTCCATCGCGACGTTGGTCTCGTGGTATACCACGGTCATCGTCATCGCGTTGACGGCGGGCTTGTGCTGCTATGAGTTTCTGCGCATGGCGCGTGCGCAGGGGTTTCGTCCCTATATCGTCATCGGCACCGTCACCGCCGTGCTCATTCCGCTTGCCTGCTGCCTGGTCATCAATTCCAATCACGTCGTCGTGGGCGGGCTTGCCGTGGCGTTTGTCGCTGGCATCGTCATGCTGCTGCGCTTTTTCGCTACCGAAGAAGACACGATCGTCGATGTGGCGCTCACCTTGTTCGGCTACCTGTACACGGGTCTCGTGCTCACCTCGTTCATCTTGCTGCGCGGGTATCTGCCCGGCATCGAGGGTGGCCTGCTGGGCTTCATGGTGCTGGCGAGCGTGTGGGTCAACGACGGGTTCGCCTATCTGGGCGGCTCCGCGTTCGGCCGGCATAAGTTCGCGCCGCATATCTCGCCGAAGAAGACGTGGGAGGGCGTGATCTGCGGGCTGGTGGGCTCGGTCATTGTCTGGGTCCTGGTGCCGGTTGTCATTCCCTCGGTCTGGTTCTCTTGGCCTTGGGCGGCGCTGACGGGCATTGTCGTCGGCGTGGCCGCCGTCATCGGAGATTTGACGGAGTCGCATATCAAGCGCGGTTTTTCCGCGAAGGATTCCGGTGACATCATGCCCGGTCATGGCGGTATGCTCGACCGCTCCGATTCGCTCATCTTCGCGTCGTGTGCCGCGTATGCCATGGTCGCGGCTTATCCGTATTTCATGAATCTCCTGGAAGGGCTGATGCTATGAGTCGTATCCGTCTCGTGCTTTTGGGCGCCACCGGTTCTATTGGCACGCAAACGCTCGACGTGGCTCGCATGCATCCCGACAAGGTGGAGATCGTCGCTTTGGCGGCGGGCAGGCGCGTTGACGAGCTGGTGGGCTATGCGCGCGAGTTCGGTGTGAAGTACCTCGCTTTCGGGGACGAATCCGTCAAAGATGCCCCGGCGCTTGCGCAGCTGGACGAAGACGTGCGGGTGGGCTTCGGGCCTGAGGCCGTGGCACAGCTCACGCAGCTTGACGAAGTCGACGTGGTGCTCAACGCGCTTTCCGGCGAGGCGGGCATGCGCGCGTCATATGACACGTTGAAGGCGGGGCGCACGCTGGCGCTTGCCAACAAGGAATCGCTGGTGGTGGGCGGAGATCTGATCATGCCGCTTGCCACGCACGAGACGCTGCTTCCCGTCGATTCGGAACATTCGGCCATTTACCAGTGCTATCTGGGCGAATATCCTGCCGAGGCACGTCGCATCTGGCTCACGTGTTCGGGCGGCCCGTTTCGGGGGTACACGCGCGCGCAACTTTCGCAGGTGACGGTTGACGATGCGCTTGCGCACCCCACCTGGAACATGGGGCCGAAAATCACTATCGATTCGGCTTCGCTCATGAACAAGGGTCTGGAAGTCATCGAGGCGCACCATCTGTTCGACGTGAGCGTGGACGATATCCGCGTCGTCGTGCATCCGCAATCGTGCGTGCATTCCATGGTCGAATACGTCGACGGGTCTGTGAAGGCGCATCTGGGTGTGCCCGACATGCGCATTCCCATTCAGTTCGCGCTGAGTTACCCGCATCGCTGGGAAAGCCCGGCCGAGCAGGTCGACTTCACGAAGCTTCATGCGCTCGAGTTTCTCGATCCGGATCTTGAGACGTTTCGCTGCTTGGCACTGGCGCTTGCGGCGGGCCGTGCCGGGGGCACCTTGCCCTGCGTCATGAACGCGGCGAACGAAGTGGCTGTCGCGGCGTTTCTGTCCGGCGCTTGCAAGCTCACCGATATCGACGCGGCCGTCGAGCATGCCATGGAGACGATGGGGTGCGAGAAGGTCGAAAGCATCGAACAGCTTGAGGAAATCGACGCCCGTGCGCGCAGCTGCGCTCGCGTGTTTCTCGGACAGTAGCTGAAAGCGCGGCTTTCGTGGGTGTCATCTCCGTCATATTCTGGGGCGTTGTCGTCCTTGCCGTGCTGGTGGTCGTCCACGAGCTGGGGCACTTCATCGCCGCCCGTGCCTTCGGCGTGCGTGTCACGGAATTCATGATCGGGC
>CASDTD010000097.1 GCA_949283445.1 uncultured Coriobacteriia bacterium
GGTGGAAAGCTTCGATGCAGATGGAAAAGATAACCGTCTGAACCATTACTGCATCTGGCAGCGGAACTAGAAAACCCGCAGCCGCCTTCTTGGCAGCTGCGGGCATGAAGACCGTCGCCGTATCGAGCACGCGGCGTGCGCGAAACCGTGAGAAACGCCTACTTGTTGACGTCGATGTAGATGAGGTTGCGCGCCTGGCCCGGGTGCAGCAGATAAGGCAAGAACGCGTGCGAGCTGTACAGCACGTCCTTGTTCTCGACGACGTAGTCCACGATGGGCGCCAAGTGCTCCGCATCCTTTTTCTGGTAGGCCAAGACGATCTTGCGGCGTGCGATGTCGGCGTCGATGGGAATTTCCAGACGCTGCGTGCCCATGTGGCCGAACATCTGCATGACGTTCGAGCTGAAATGGTTGCGCGGCGTGGAGGCAGCGCCCAGCAGATACTCGTTGGCGTCGGGGCGCTGCGCGCGGGAAAGATCCCCGCCGGCGGCCGTGTAGATTTTCTCGTACCACTGACTCACGCCGTAGATGTCGGAAACCATGTAGATGGGCTCGCTGACGATGTCGTCAAGAGTCAGGCGGTCCTTGCCGGAAAGCGCAGAGGCAAAGGGGACGGACAGGTAGGCCTGCTCTTCCATGAGCTCGACTGACGCGTAGCCTTCGGGCACCGCATGCTCGGGCATGATGCCGATGTGCACACGGTTGCACTCCATGTCTTCGACGATGTTGCGCGACGCCTGGACGGATGCCGTGAACAGCAAATCCTCCAACGCGCTGGCAATCTGCGGCATAAGCACGAAGCAGTGCGTGGTCGCGAAGAAACCAAAGTGGATGGAAAGCGCATGACGACGGCGCTCGGCTTCCAGACCCTCGTCCAGATGGCGAAGCTCCAGGATGATATGCGGGCAGCGCTCGCGCAGGACGCGCCCGTAACCCGTGAGGTCGAGCCCCTTGGATTTCTTGTGGAACAGCGTGCAGCCGAGCTCCTCTTCAAGCGTCGCGATAAGGGCGCCTACCTTGGCCTCGGGCATGCCGAGCCGCTGTGCCGCATCCTCGATGGACTTGCAGTGCGTCAGCTTCACGAACTGTTCGAGTTGCTCTTTCTGCATGGTTCACTCCCAACTGGTCGAATTGTCCAAATAGTAGCATTGCCAGCCCGATGCCACGTGCTCGCGCACGTTAAATTCTCGCTTGCGGCATAATCTCGCCTTACATGGGAACGACCCAGAAGCCCAAGACGCCGAAGGCGATGCCGAAGACGGCCCCGGCGACGACATCGTGGGGGTAGTGAACGCCGCCGACAACACGCACATAGCCCATGACAACGCAAAGCACCAGTAACACCACGCCTGCGGGAACGCACCAGTACAGCCAGCACAGGGCAATCATGACCATCGAGAACATATGCCTGCTGGGAAACGATTTGCCCTGCGTGCTCTTGTGAATGAGCGGGTCTATGGCAAGCGCTTCGTAAGGACGCGCCTCGTTCACTACGCGGCGCACTACCGTGACGACGAGAAACCCGGCAAGTGGCACGAGCAGCATGCGAACGAGCAACTCTCGGTCGAGCACGGCAAGCAGCACCAGCAAAACGGGATAGGCGATATAGCCGAGATACTTGAGCGCCTTGTTGACGAGGAGCAAAGCACGTAACGCCGCAGGGTGTGCGCGCCACCAGGCGCTGAGCTCCTGATACGATTCGGCCGTCACTGCGTGCCCCCATAGGCCCTGATAAGCGCTGCGAACTCGTCGAGCGACGAGGCGCTTTGCAAATGCGCGCGTTGCTCGGGGGTGGAAAACCCGCAGGTGACCTGCATGTCATAGGCAGCGGCCAGCGCATCGTAAAACCCGTCGACGTTGAACAGCACGCAGGGTCCGTCGAAGCGCCCCAGCTTGCATTGGGACATGACCTCGGAAATCTCCTCGACGGTGCCCGGGCCGCCCGGCAAGGCGACGAATGCGTCGGAAAGCTCGATCATCATCGTCTTGCGTTCGGCCATGGTCTGCGTGACCCGCACGTCCACAAGCTCTGGCTTGAGCTCTTCTGCGTCGATGAGAAACTGCGGAATGACACCGATGACCGAGCCGCCTTGCATAAGCGCGCCCGTGGCGACGGCGTCCATGAGCCCCACGCCGCCCCCGCCATAGACCAGCGTGTGGCCTTCAGCAGCTATCCAGGCGCCCAGCTCGCGGGCAACGACGGTATACCGGGGGTTCGAGCCGGCACGCGAACCGCAGTACACGCAAATATGCATCAGCACTCTCCTATTACTGAAAAACCAGATGCACCCCATCATACTCGCGTCCGCACGGACACATGCCGAAAGCGATGCGCTTTCACCTGAAAGGCTGCGTTGGCATGAATCGCCCGAACGCGACGGCAGACTTTCATACTCCCCGACTATGTGGTTTTCGGCTACTATCGGCAGGTGCAAAAACCAGCGGGCGCAAGAACGGCGTCCCGTTTCGATCGCTCGAGAAAGGGGCCGCATGCTAGACGAGAACATGCTTTCCGATATCGAATCGTACCTGGGCGACAACTATCTTCCCGACAAGGGAATCGGCTGGTTCGTCCCCCCTGCGCTGACCGAGCAGAGCAAGACGACGTACGCAAATCCCGGCCAGGTGGACAAGCAGATCCAGGTGGAGGGAAAGCCCAACGAGTACAGCACGCTGGTCTCGACGAAATTCGACGAACAGAGCAAGGGGCAAATCAAGGAAAAGGTCTCCGCCTACATCGAGCAAAGCGGTTTGAGCGACGAAGAGCTCTCGCAGGCAAGCGGTGTTTCCACCGAGGTCATCGGAATGCTCAAGGAGAAAGACGACTACCGTCCCAGCAAAAACGCCGTGCTCGCCCTTTCGGTGGGCCTGCACCTGAGCGTCGCGCAGGCCGAGGAGCTTTTGGCCTTCGAAGGGCATGACTTGCGCAAGGGCTCGCGCTTCGACCTCATCATCACGTACTGCCTTGACCACGAGTTCTACGAGCTCGACACGATCAACCAGCTTATGCAGCGCTACGGGGAAGCGCACCTGGGAGCATAGGAGCAAGCGGAAGGGGCGCACTTCGCGCCCCTCGATGTCTCGCATCCGCTCAAGCTTCGCTCAATCAAGCGTTCGGGTGCGGTGCCACTATCGGCAAGGAACTCCCGGTCAGCCTGTTCTCGATGTTTCGCGCCCGCTCAGCACTCCGGTAATCCAGCGCTCGGGGCGCAGTGCCCTACACGCGCCTACCTCGCGCTTTCAGGATTACCGGAGTGCTGAGCCGCTTCACTTACCTCGCTCAGGCTGGCCGGGAGTTCCTCTTCGCCGCGATTTTGTTCGACACCCACACGGCAACGAGCGCGAAGAGGATGCCGAACACGGCACCGGCCAACACGTCGGTGGGGTTGTGCACGCACAGGTACATGCGCGAAAACCCGATGAGCACCGCCAAGACGCAGACAACGACCTTCCAGCGCCTGCGTATGGGCGAGAATAGCAATACCGTTGCGGCCGTGAACGCGCAGATGGTGTGCCCGCTCGGGAACGAATAGCCGTCAGGCGGCGGTATGACGAGCGTGAAGCTCGGGTCTTCCACGAACGGACGCGGACGCGCGACGACGTCTTTCAAGAACTGCTCGCCGAACAACCACGCCACGAGCACCGCAAGAAGCATCGTGATGCCCCAGCGGCGGTAGTTCTTCAGCAATAGCAAGAACAGCCCGATGACGATCCAGATGACCCCATGATCGCCTAGAACCGTCACCGCCGCCATGAACGAATCGAGCGGCGGGCAGCCGATGGCATCTTGCATTGCATGGAGAAAGGCGAGTTCCATGGAGACATCACGTCTGCTTTCCTGGTGTAGTGAGCGTGTTTAGTCGCGTTTGAGCTTGCGGTTGATGCGATGCGGCTGTGCGGCGTCCGGCCCCAGCCGGCTCTCGCGGTTTTTCTGGTAATCGTCGAAGTTGCCCTCGAACCAGTACCAATTGCCCGGATTCTCGTCCGTGCCCTCCCAGGCCAGGATATGCGTGGCCACGCGGTCGAGGAACCAGCGGTCGTGGCTCGTGATGACCGCGCACCCGGAAAACTCCAGCAGAGCTTCCTCGAGGCTTTCCAGGGTTTCGGTGTCAAGATCGTTGGTGGGCTCGTCAAGCAGCAGCAAATTGCCGCCCTGCTTCAAGGTGAGCGCGAGATTCAAGCGGTTTCTCTCGCCACCGGAAAGGACGCCGGCGGGTTTTTGCTGGTCAGGTCCTTTGAAACCAAATGCGGCCACATAGGCGCGGCTCGGCACTTCGGTATCCCCCACCTGCATGACGTCAAGGCCGTCGGACACGACTTCCCACAGCTTCTTGTCGGGGTCGATGCCGGCTCGGTTTTGGTCGACATAGGAGATGCGCACCGTCTCGCCGGTCTCGAGCGTGCCCGACGTGGGCTGCTCTTGGCCGACAATCATCTTGAACAGCGTGGACTTGCCGACGCCGTTGGGACCGATGACGCCGACGATGCCGTTGCGCGGCAGTTCGAAAGACAAGTCGTCGATGAGCACGCGTCCGTCGAACTCCTTGTGCAGATGCTCGGCTACGAGCACCTTCGTGCCCAGGCGCGGGCCGGGCGGAATGTGAATGTCGGTGAAGTCGACGCCTTTCATGCTGTCGGCTTCGCTGGCCATCTGCTCGTAACGTTCCAAACGCGCCTTGTTCTTGGCCTGGCGCGCTTTGGGAGACGACCGTACCCAGTCGAGTTCGCGCTTGAGTTTCTTGGCGAGCTTGGCTTCCTGCTGTCCCTGCGCTTCCAAGCGAGCGGCTTTGGTCTCGAGATACGTGGAATAATTGCCCTTGTACGGGTATAGATGACCGCGGTCGACCTCGCAAATCCATTCCGCCACGTTGTCGAGGAAGTAGCGGTCGTGCGTGACAGCGAGCACTGCGCCAGGATACGCGTGCAGATGGTGCTCGAGCCAGAGCACGGATTCGGCATCGAGGTGGTTGGTGGGCTCGTCCAGCAGCAGCAAGTCGGGCTCTTCCAGCAGCAGCTTGCACAGCGCGACGCGCCTGCGTTCGCCGCCGGACAGCACGTTCACCGGCATGTCGGGGTCAGGGCACTGCAACGCGTCCATGGCCTGCATGAGCTGACGGTCCAGATCCCAGCCATCGGCGGCGTCGATTTCGTCTTGCAGACGCCCCATCTCCTCCATGAGCGCATCGAAATCCGCGTCCGGGTCGCCCATCTCCGCGCTGACCTCGTTGAAACGCTCGACCTTGGCCAGCACGTCGGAAAACGCGAGACGAATGTTCTCGATGACGGTCTTGTCCTCTTCCAGCGGCGGTTCCTGCAACAGGATGCCGACGGTGTAGCCCGGCGTGAGCTTGGCGTCACCGTTGCTGACCTCTTCAAGCCCTGCCATGATCTTGAGCAGCGTGGACTTGCCCATGCCGTTGGGACCGACGACGCCAATCTTGGCACCCGGATAAAAGCTCAGCGTGACATCGTCGAGTATGACCTTACTGCCGTGCGCCTTGCGCGCTTCGTGCATTTGGTAGATGAACTCAGGCATATGATGTGATTCCCATCTCGCATCTTTACAGGATAGCGCCTATTGTCACATAAAACGCAGCACGTCGCGACAAGCTCTGACATCTAGCGCAAGCAGCCCACGGCATCACCACATTCCACTGCAGGAGACGGGGCAAACGACACGCCTCGCCAACACGGCATGATGTGCCATGCATCCCGTCCCTCTCCTCAGGAAACTTTCCCCGTATTTCCCCGAGAAAAGCGCCCCCGGGCAGGTGATTTGTGCGAAACTCTACGGCAGGCAATTTCAAGGGAGAGTGACATGCGAATCGGTTTCGACAACGACAAGTACATCGAGATGCAGGCTGCGCGCATCCGCGAGCGCATCGACCAGTTCGGCGGCAAGCTGTTCGACGATTACCATGCATCGCGTGTCTTGCCCGGCTTCGAACCCGACAGCAAGGTCCGCATGCTGAAAAGCCTCGCCGACGACGTGGAGATCGTTATCTCCATCAACGCCAACGATATCGAGAACGGCAAGCAACGTGGCGACATCGGCATCACCTACGATGAAGACGTCTTGCGTCTCATGGACGCGTTTTCGGGCCTGGGGCTGTTCGTCGGCAGCATCTGCATCACGCACTTCACCGGTCAACCCAAGGCGGAAACCTTCCAGGCGCATCTTGAGGCCATGGGCGTACCGGTGTACCGCCACTACATCATCGACCACTACCCCACCGACATCGACCACGTGGTAAGCGAAGACGGCTTTGGCAAAAACGACTACATCGAAACCGAGCGCCCGCTCGTCGTCGTCACCGCGCCCGGCCCCGGCTCGGGCAAGCTCGCCACCTGCCTGTCGCAGCTCTACCACGAGAACAAGCGCGGCATCAAGGCCGGCTATGCCAAGTTCGAGACTTTCCCCGTCTGGAACCTCCCCCTGAAGCACCCCGTCAACATCGCCTACGAGGCCGCAACGGCAGACCTCGACGACAACAACATCATCGACCCGTTCCACCTGGACGCCTACGACAAGGTCACTGTCAACTACAACCGCGACGTGGAGACTTTCCCCGTGCTCAAGGCCATGATGGAGCACATCATGGGCCAAAGCCCCTACCAGTCCCCCACCGACATGGGCGTCAACATGGTCGGCTACTGCATCAGCGACGACGACGTGTGCCAGCACGCCGCGAAAAACGAGATCGTCCGCCGCTACTACAAGACAGCCGAGCAGATCAAGCGCACCGGCACGGGCGAATCCGATCTGGCGAAAATCGAGCTGCTCATGAGCGAAGTCGGCATCGACAAGGAATTCTCGCCCGCGCACAAGGCGGCGCTGGACAAGGAAGCGCAGACCGGCAAACCCGCCGGCGCCATGGTCCTGCCCGACGGCACCATCATCTGCGGCAAGACCTCCGAGCTGCTCGGCGCCGCCTCTTCGCTGCTGCTCAAATCGCTCAAGTACATCGCCGGCGTGGACAAGAAGACCTACGTGGTAAGCGACAAGGCTTTGGCGCCCATCGCCCAGCTCAAGACCAAGCACCTGAAGAGCAGCAACCCGCGCCTGCATTCCGACGAGACGCTCATCGCGCTTTCCATCAGCTCGGCCACCGACCCGCTGGCGAAAAAGGCCATAGACGCGACCTCCGAGCTCGTGGGATGCGACGCCTACTTCTCGGTCATCATCTCCGAAACCGACATACGCACCTACAGCACGCTCGGCATCAACGTGTGCTGTGAGCCCAAGTTCGAGCGCCGTACCTACCACCACAACTAGCTTTCGCCAGTATCTTGTGTCTTGAACCCGTCGTGACCACTGCATGTGGGTCATGGCGGGTTCTCTTGTATGCGGACGAACGCAGTTCACAAACCGCTTACAATCGCGAATCTGCAGCTCAGATATGGCAAATGCCCCATTTTCACTCACGTGCCACACTGCTTTTGTGAAACGCACGTCAAAAAAGCACGTCTCATGTCATCTTCCTGACGCAATTTGTTCACGACGCTGCCACCGCAGCGACGGAATGTCACATGGGGTACACGCAGCCCCCAAATGCCCTTTGCTAGCCTTTGCTTTGTCAGCCAGGAGACATCCCGACCTGCGCAAACAGGCGGCTTCGCGAATGGGGAGCAATGGCAGAAGAAGGGTCCATAATCGGCGGGAGGTACCGCATCCTCGCCCAGATCGGCGAAGGCGGCATGTCCCGCGTCTATCTCGCCCTGGACACCGTGCTGAACAAGCAATGGGCGGCAAAGGAAATAAAACACGTCGAAGACACGACGCAGCGCGAGCTCATCATCCAATCGCTCGTGACCGAGTCGAACATGATCAAGCGCTTCGACCATCCGGCCATTCCCCGCATCGTCGACATCGTCGACAACGACGGCACGCTCTACGTCATCATGGACTACGTCGAGGGTCGCACGCTTGACGACGTGCTCAAGCGCGAGGGACCCCAAGCCGAAAACGACGTCGTGGACTGGGGCGTGCAGCTGTGCGACGTCCTCGACTACCTGCACAAC
>CASDTD010000098.1 GCA_949283445.1 uncultured Coriobacteriia bacterium
ACCTTGGGCATGGAGCCGTCGCGCGCCATCGTGAACAGGTAGCGCGGTGGCACGGCGATGGAGGCGTTCATCGTGGAGAAGTCGCCGCCGAAGGCGATGCCCGCCGCCAAAAGCAGCAGCGGCACGCCCAGAATGCCGGCAGACATCATGGCCTCGGCGTACGGGGCGGAAGACTCAGCAACAGCAGCGAGCCCATCGGTGGGCACGAGCCCCACGAGATACCACTGGAACAGGGCGTTGACCGCAAAGATGATGAACGGCGAGAGGATGAGCGCACGGGGGATGTTGATGTGGGGGAACTTGATTTCCTCGCCCATAGCGCAGCAGGTCTCGAAGCCCGCGAAGCACCACCAGATCATGGCCACGGCGGCGATGAGCCCGCCCGCACCCATGTTCTCCATGAACGCCGGCGTCTCGACGAAGCTCGGCAGCGATACGTTGGGAATCATGGTGAGGAACCAGATGATTGCCACGCCCCAGAAGAAGAACATGAAGCCGTTTTGCAGCCGGCCGGTAATCTGCACGCCGCGCACGTTCAGGAAAATGAACGCGACGAGCACGATGCAGGCGAGCACGACGTCGCTGATGGGCAGCTCGATGCCGAACGCCGCGAACATGGTCTTGAAATAGTAGCTGAACGCCAGCGACTCGCCCGCCGTCACCGACATGAGCGAGATGATGAAGTTCCACCCAGCCAGAAACCCGAACGGGCGCCCCAGCCCCAGCGACGCATAGCGGTACGTGCCGCCCGCATAGGGCAGCGCTGCGCCCATTTCGCCATAGAGCAGCGCCGGGTAAATGCTGATGACCAGCGCCAGAAACGTCGCCAGGATGACGCCCGCGCCCATCTGCCCGACGATGTTGCCGCCTGTGGTGAAAAGCCCCACGCCGATGACGGTGCCGGCGGTGATGGTGATGGCCTCGCGCAACCCGAAAGTGCGCTTGAGCTTCACGCCCTGCCCTGCCTGATCCGCCATGGTCCCTCGCTTTCGCTATCTCGCCACCGCATCGCAGCCACAGCATCAAACCATTCACGAACCCCTGCTGCAGCACCTGCACTGGCGCCTTCTCTCTTAGCACGGCGCATACTCTAGCACTACATCGCAGTAGAGTGCTAGAGTATTTTGCGAACTGTTGGCCTAAACGGCAAAAGAGACCCTCCGCTCAGTGCTGCAGCTTCGTGGAATTCACCTGTGAACGGATTTTCTCGGAACGGAAGGGCAGTCCGTCTTGGTCACCCTCAAGCAACGCAGTGTTGCCTGCCAGAAAAACAAGAGTTGGAGAGCGTCTTCGCTTGCAAAGTGCTCTCCAACCCGCCTGCTTTTGGCGAAAAACCGCCATATCGTCACTTTTACGTAAGATTATGCTCTCCAACTCGTCCGTTTTTGGCAAAGCATCAACCAGACGACGTCCTCGCAGACGCAGAAAGGCCCCGGCCGGACAACGCCGGTCGGAGCCTCGGAAACGCGATGATGCCCAATCACCCCAAAGCGACGAAAGCACGCACGAACCCGCTGGGCAGGCGGGTAGTTCGCTTGCCCGCTTGCCGTCAAAACGCCTCTACAGAACCTCGGGCTCGAGCGTCGGGATCACGCTGCTGGTGTAATTGCCAGCATCGTCAAGGTCGACCACGATGGTGTCCCCCTCGTGCAGCTCTCCGTCGATAATCTCGTTGGCGACGCGGTCGGTGACCTCGTGCTGAATCAGGCGCTTGAGCGGACGCGCGCCGAACAGCGGGTCGTAGCCGTCCAAACTCAGCCGCTCCATCGCCTTGTCGGAAACCTCCAGCGAAATGCGACGGTCGGCCAGGCGCTCACGCACGCTCGCCAGCTGCAGCTCGACGATGCGCTCGATGTCGCTGATATCCAGCGAGGTGAACGTGATAATCTCGTCGATACGGTTCAGGAACTCGGGCCTGAAGGTCGCGCGCAGCGACTCCTCGATGGCCTTGTCCATCTTGTCCTTGTCGCCCGTCTCCATGAACTCCTGGATGAACTGGCTGCCCACGTTGCTCGTCATGATGACGATGGCGTTCTTGAAGGACACCACACGTCCCTGCCCGTCGGTCAGACGGCCATCGTCGAGCACCTGCAAAAGCACGTTGAACACGTCCGGATGCGCCTTCTCGATTTCGTCGAGCAAAATGACGCTGTACGGATGACGGCGCACGGCCTCGGTGAGTTGTCCGCCTTCCTCGTAGCCGACATATCCCGGAGGCGCGCCGATCAGACGCTGCACGCTGAACTTCTCCATGTACTCGGACATGTCGATGCGCACCATCATCTTCTCGTCGTCGAACAGCGCCTCTGCCAAAGCCTTCGTGAGCTCGGTCTTGCCGACGCCCGTCGGACCCAAGAACAGGAAGCTGCCCAGCGGCTTGTTCGGGTCGGCAAGCCCCGCACGGCTGCGGCGCACGGCGGCGGCCACCGCGTGCACGGCCTCGTCTTGGCCGATGATGCGCTGGTGCAGCGTGTCTTCCAGCCCCGCGAGCTTTTGCATCTCGCCTTCCATCATCTTGCTGACCGGCACGCCCGTCCAGCTGCTGACCACGTCGGCGATATCCTCGGGCGTGACCTCTTCCTTGAGCAGGCCTTCTTCCTTGCCCTGGTTGTCTTCCAGCGTGCGGGTAGCTTCCTCGAGCTCATGCGTGAGCTGCGGAATCTGCCCGAAACGAATCTCGGAGGCGCGGGACAGGTCGCCCTCGCGCGTCGCGCGTTCCTCGTCGGCACGGGCCTGGTCGATCTGCGCTTTGAGCTCCTGCACGCGGTTGATGGCATCTTTCTCGTTCTTCCATTCCGCGCGCTGGCGGTCGAGCACCTGCTGGGCTTCGGCCATCTGTCCGCGCAGCTCTTCCAGACGCTGCTTGGACAGCGCGTCCTCTTCCTTCATGAGCGCCTGCTCCTCGATCTGCATCTGCGTCAGCTGACGGTCGAGCAGGTCGATTTCCTCGGGCATGGAGTCGATTTCCATACGCAGGCGCGAGCCGGCTTCGTCGACGAGGTCGATGGCCTTGTCGGGCAGGAAGCGGTCGGTGATGTAGCGGTTGGACAGCTGCGCCGCCGCGACGATGGCCGCATCCTGGATGCGCACGCCGTGGTGGATCTCGTACTTCT
>CASDTD010000099.1 GCA_949283445.1 uncultured Coriobacteriia bacterium
ATTCGTCGAGCTCGTCGCGGTCGGTGGGCTTGTGCAGGTGGCACAGCGGCTCTATGCCAAACGCCTGGGGCTGGTATTCCGCATAGGCGGACATGAGCACGATGAGCGGCTTGTGGTCCATGCTCTGCAGCGCGTCACGCAAGATCATCGACTCCGGGTCGGCGATGTCCCAATCCAAAAAGACGACGTCGAGCCCGCCGTGCTTGATCTTCGCAACGGCCTCGGGAAAGCTCACGGCCTCTGAGACGACCTTGACGCGACCCGTGTCCTCGAGCTGCGTGGTAAGCTCCACGCGTGCGGGCGCCTCGTCGTCGGCAATCATAGCCTCGAATATCATGTGCAGTTCCTTTCGAGTTTGCGGTCGTATGGCAAAACGCGCCTCATGCGACCGTTTCCAAGTGCATAATACTAGCATGAAGCAACACGGCCGCCGCCTGCCACATGGCGTGCGGCAGACATCTTGCGCACAGCATATGACCGAGAGGAGCCCATCATGACGCAGATGCTCTATCAAGGACACGGATCCTACCGGCTTACCGCAGACGACGGAACCGTGGTGTACGTCGACCCCTTCGCGGGCGAGGGCTATGATGTGCCTGCTGACCTCATCTTGGTCACGCACGAGCATTTCGACCACAACGTGGTAGACAAGATGCCGCATGCAGATGGTTGCGAAATCGTGCGCGCAAAAGACGTGCACCCCTCCCCGGACGAATACCTCACCGTGGAAAGCCACGGTATCCGTGTAACGGGCGTGCAGGCCTGCAACAAGAACCACCCCATCGACGAATGTGTGGGCATGGTCATCGACATCGACGACCTGAGTTTCTACGCTTCCGGCGACACGAGCATGACCGACGACATGAAAAGCGGCAAGCTCGCCAACCTCGGCCTGGACTGGGCGGTGTTTCCCGGCGACGGCTTCTACAACATGGACATCGACGAGGCGAGCGAATGTGCGAAGCTCGTGGACGCGCACCACAGCATTCCCGTGCACCTCGTGCCCATCGACGATCCGAACGACCCCTCGCAGCTCTTCGATGCCGAAAAGGCAGAGGCGTTCAGAGGACCGGGCAAGACCGTCGTGAAACCAGACGAGACCATCGAGCTGTAAGGGCGAAACTGCAAGGACCGAATACCACGGCGAGAAGAATAGGACGAATCAGCTCGCCTTCAAACAGTCTTCGCTTTCCTCATAGGGAATGCCATGAAAACAAAAGGGGCATGCACCCGCTCAAGAGCTCATGCCCCTCTCGTTTTCGTATCTGACCTGCGCCCTACAGCGTCATCATCAGCATGTGCGAGTTGCCGGCCGCAATCTTCGCTGCTTCGTCGGCATCGAGAATCTGCAGACAGTTTGCCTGGCAGGTCTGGACGCACAGAGGCAGCTTGCCATCTGCCACACGGTCGCCGCACAGATGGCACTGGGAGGTGAGCAGCGGAATGTAGCTGTACTCCCATTTGCCGTTCGTCTTCTCGAACGGGCCGATTTCGGCAAGCTTGATGCCGTATTGGTCCTCGTCAAGGTTGTTGTTCACCTTGCACACCACCTCGCACGAATGGCAACCCGTGCACCAGCGGTAGTCAACTAGCAGTGCTTTCGCCATGTCACTCCCCCTCCTTCACAGGATAGACCTTGCACAGGATGCACTTGTAGTTGCACCCGACGCCCGTCTTGCCCGCGCTCCACGAAATCAGATTGTTGATGTTGAGCTCGTCGACGTCGTACAGGTTCTCCGGGTCGGCCTCCGGATGCCACCAGCCGTGATCGGTGGATGCCACGCGCTCGTCCATGCCCTTGGAGAGGGTGACGATGCGCTTGGCGCGGGCAACACGACCCGTATCGCCAACGGGTCCCTCAACCCAGCACCACTCGCCCTCGTGCACGCCGAACTTCTCGGCCGCTTTCGGGTGCAGCTCGATAGTTGGCTCAGGGTGAATCGGACGCAGATGCGCACCCTGACGGTTCTCTGAATGGAAGGTGTTGTGCTGGCGGGCGCCGGTGGTGAGCACCAGCGGGTATTCCCTGTAAAGCTCAGGCTGCGAATACGGAGTCACCGGCGGCTCGACGTAATGCGGCAGCGGGTCGAGGCCCATGAACTCGAGACCCTGGGAGTAGAGCTCCACACGGCCAGTGGGCGTGGCGAAGCCAACGGAGCCATCGGGGCGAATCTTGCCCTTCTCATGTTTGTTGTACTCGAAGGGCAGGTAACTCGGCGCCGTATCGCGCACACCTGCAAAGTCCATGCCCGTCTCAGACAGGATGGTAGAGAACATGTCCTCCACAGTTTCCCAGGGCCACGCCTCAGGGTTGAAGCGACGCCCCAGCTCCAGATTGATTTCCATGTCGCTTCTGGTCTCGCCCGCCGGCTCGACGGCCTTGTTGATGGTCTCGCCACGCTGCGTGCCGTCTCCACAACGGATGCCGTTGCGCTCGGGATAAGTCGTCACGGGAAGGAACAGGTCGCCGAAGGCCATCGCGGTAGGCGTCATGAACAGATCGACCACGGCGTTGAACTCAAGATTGGAAAACGCCTTCTTGGTCAGTTCGTTGTCCACGGCACCGCAGGCAATCTGGTTGACCGTCTGCAGCCAGGAAGCTTTGATAGGGTAATCCTCGGGCTGGTCAATCATGTGCTGGACGAGCTTGCCCAGATGTGCCACCTGCAGGCCGAGCTTGTAGACGATGAGGTCGTTTGCGCCGATGCGCTTCTCCTCCTGGTCGAAGGGCAGGAAATCACGTCCCCAGCCGGTGATGTACTTCAGAAGCTCTGGGCCGATGATGTTGCTGCCAGGCTTTTCGAGGTTGCCCGTGATGGCGAACAAATCGAGCACGGCACGAGCACCGTCCACACAGTCCTCACGCTGGTCCAGTGCGACGCCCCACTGCAGCAGCGCCGGGCCGTTTTCGGCAATGAGATGCGCGGCCGCCGTGATGTCCTTGGGGTCAACCCACGTGACCTCGGCAGTCTTTTGCAACGTCCATTCGGCGCACAGCTCGGCATACTGCTCAAAGCCGTAGCACCACTTGTCGGCAAAGTCCTCGTCGTAGAGCTTCTCCTCGATCATGACGTTGGCAATACCCAATGCCAGCGCATGGTCAGAACCCGGACGCACGCGACACCACACATCAGCGTGAGCAGCAAGCCAGGTCAGACGCGGGTCGACGACGAGCAGCTTGGCTCCCCGCTGCAAGACGTCGGTGACCCAGTGACCGTAGGCGCCATCGGAATTGGCGACGACGGGGTTGTTGCCCCAGACCACCACGACGCCCGGGCACACCCACTCAGGGTTGTCGTAGCGGTCGATGAACTGCTGAGAATAGTCGCCTACCATGAACGTGCCGCTCGTCATCATGGAAGCGAAGATGCGCGGACCGAAGCAGGCCACGTTGCTCAGGGAGAACGAGTAGTTGGGGCTGCCGAAGCTCCAGGCAAGGCGGCTGATGTAAGCGGCGATGTCACGTCCCGTGCCCTGCAGGAACACGACGCTTTCGGCGCCGTACTTCTCCTTGTACTCGTTGAAACGCTGTTCGACGGTGTCCAGCGCCTCGTCCCAAGAGATGCGCTCCCACTTGTCCTTGCCTCGGTCTTCATAGGCGCGCTTCATAGGGTAGAGCACGCGCGTCTCGTTGTTCACGAAATCGGTGACCGCCGTGCAGCGCGGACACAGACGCCCCTGGTTGTAGGGGTTCTCTGGGTCGCCTTCCACATGGTCGACTTTGCCGTCCTTACTGTAAATGAGCACGCCGCACCCTAGATGGCATCCTGGTGCCGACCAAGCGCTGCCACGGGTGACCGTGTACTCACCGTCCTGGTAACGCCAGGGCTCGTCGTGGTCGAAGAACTTCATCCCCTGCTCGTTTTCCTTGATGTCCGCAGGCGCAACAACCCTGCGCGGCTGCAAGGTCGGGCTCACTTGCTCCTTGTCCATACGATGCTCCAATCTTCTCTCGTCTGCTGGCCCGTTCCCCTACCAGAGCGATTTCGACTTCATGGGCAGCACGCCGATGCGCGCCTTCGCAACGCCATCGATAAGCCCGTCGTAGACGCGCCCTTCTGCCACGCCCTCCATGGTGCCCAGCAAGGTGGTGATGGTGCAGGAGCAGCTGTAGTTGCCCTCATCGTCGATCTTGCCGTCCTTAACCGGTGCCGTGGAACCGAGCACCGTGAACTCGCCTTCGAACGTGCCATCGCCCTTGCGGTCGATAGTGAGCGTGCAGGGCTTCTTGCCGATGGGCAACTTGACGACTGCTTCGTAGGTTTCAACTGCCATGACGTTCCTCCTCGTCTTTACGGCCTATGTGACGTCTGTCACGCGATGGTTTCATCATCGGAACTCGGAGCAAAAGTGAGAAGGGAGCAGCCTTGCTGATATGGCACTTAAGTGTCATTTCGGGCAAAATGTCCATGAACGAACAGGTGCTGGAGAGCACATTGGACGAAGGGGCGAGCAGCATGGATATACGCGCTGCACGGACGCGAGCGATGCTCGTGAACGCCTTTGATGCACTGGTATCGGAAAAGCCATTGGACAGTATTTCCGTCAGCGAGCTATGCGCACGCTCGACCGTGCGGCGCGCGACGTTCTACCGCCACTTCGATGATATGAACGCCTTCATCCGCTATTACTTTTCTACGCTGACCGACCAGTTCATGGAGGAGCGCGCTCAAGACGAGGAAATCGACGAGCTCATGTCCTATGCCCGCCATATGCATCTGTGCCTGCTGGAGTTCGTCGACTGCAACCGTGAGACGTTTCGCCATGTGATGGGCTCCGACATGTTGACGGACACGCTGGACATGGTGATCTTGCAGGTAGCGGATGGCATCATCGCACGCATCGAGAAGGGCGCAGCCAGAGGGAACCTTGCCCCTGCAGCCGCCCCTCGAACCGTCGGGCTGTGCTATTCGTCTTGGCTCGTCCACGCCCTACGTTGGCGCATGCTCGACGACGAACCCGGCTCTTCCGAGGCGCTGGTAAACGAGGGTCTGGCACTGCTCGCAGCGCTTGCCGGCACAGGGGAATGACAGCGGCCAACGCCTCGCGTGCCGCACGAAACAGAGATGTCAGCAGCAAATGAAAAGGACCTGCGGAAAACTCCGCAGGTCCTTGTTGCAGCACTCGGCTTCGATGCCCCTTTACTTCACGACGAGCGTCGGGCACGTGGAGTGCTTGATGACCTTATGGGAAACCGAACCGATGGCGAACTCCTGCAGCGCGTTCAGACCGCGGCTGCCGATGACGATGAGGTCGACGCCGTTCTTGTTGGCATAACGAACAATCTCGTCCGCAGGACGGCCATGCAACAGCACGAGCTCGGGAGTGATACCCGCCTGCGCGAACGCGTCGAGCGCCGGCTGGACAAGCTCCGTCTGCGCTTCTCCATGCGCCTTGACCGGGTCGTAGACCATGTCGGAGTACACATCAATGGCGATGACGGAAAGGATGTCGACCTGCGCGCCTTCGCTGGCCTTGGCAAGGTCGATAGCCTGGTTGACGGCACGCATCGAGTTTTCGGACCCATCGACGGCAACGGCAATATGCTTATACATGCTCACCACTCCCTCACTCCTCGCCAGCCCTTATGCTGGCCGTTTGCGTGACACCTGGAGGACGTGCGCCCGCAGCGCGCGGTTCCACCTCACATTATACGCGCGCGCAGACTCGGGAGAACAAAAAAGACGGACGGCATTGCTGCCATCCGCCTTTCTTCGCTTCGTTCTTTTCTATGAAAACGAGCAAGCCCCTTTTCGGGGAGACTCCTTACTGACCGGGAGCCTTGGGCATACCGGGAGCGCCGGGAGCCGCGGGGGCACCAGGAGCGCCGGGAGCACCAGGAGCGCCGGGGGCGCCAGCGCCGCCGCCGAACTGAGAGCTCATCTTGTCCTTGTCTTCCTGCGTGAACTCATGACCGCAGAAGGGGCACTCGTCGAGCATACCCTGGTTGGTCGGAAGCTCATGGTCGCAGTAGGGGCACTTGATCGAAATCGTCATGCCAGTGGGCCTAAAGCACATATCAACTCCTTTTGTTGACTCTTCCCATCCTTGAGGCCCTTACGCGAGTTTCCCCGTGGCACCGTTTGGACCCCACAGAATCCTGTAAGAGCAGCTTTCTCAAGCTGCATGTGAGATTGTAGCCCACAGCAAGCCCATTTTCATGAAAAGTTCCGAATACGCGAAAACTGTTTTCGTCAGTGGTAGTAGACATGCTCCAATGCTAGATAACCACAGGTAAACCACTGTTTTTAGCTTCCTGCCGAATGCGCGAGCACGCAAGACGGCATAGCGAGCATGTGAAAAACGAATCGCCCTTCCGCGAACAGCATCACACGGCGGCAGCAAACACGCGATGCCGCGACAAGCGCTGGCTTCGTGCACGGCTCGGGCGAAAGCTGTGAGCCCCGAAAACCGCATGGTTGACGACGAAGGAGACTGCAAGAAAGCACGCCGGCGCCAAAACGCGCAGCCAGAAGGCTACAATACCCTTGCAAACAGCAGCCAGCACAAAACCGCACGACGTTAGGACCTTCATGGAAATGGATTTCGCAGAACTCGATTTCGACCGCGCCACACGCTGTGGGTTTCCCGAAGTCATCTACGGCGCCAGCAAAACGCCCGAACAGATCGTTTCCATCGCAGAGAAGCTCGTGAGCGCTCACGGCATCGCGTTGGCGACGCGTGTGAAAGACGAAGCCGCAGCTCTCGCGTGCGAAACCTTCGCCGACGCGCGCTGGTTCCCCCGTTCCCGCATCCTGTTCGTGGACCGCAGAGATGACGCCATCACGGGCGAGACGCTCGCCGACGTGCTGGCCTGCCCCAACCGCGCCAAAGGACGCGTCGTCGTCGCCTGCGCGGGCACCAGCGACCTGCCCGTCGCGGAGGAAGCCGCGCTCACCGCGCGCGTCATGGGGTCAAGCGTGCAGCTCATCACCGACGTCGGCGTCGCGGGTGCGCATCGCACGCTACGTCACCTCGACGAGCTGCGCGGCGCACACGTCATCGTCGCCGTTGCTGGCATGGAAGGCGCGTTGGCGTCGTTTATCGGTGGGCTGGTGGACGTCCCCGTCATTGCCGTGCCGACGAGCGTGGGCTATGGGGCGAGCCTCGGCGGCATCGCCGCGCTTTTGGGCATGCTGAATTCCTGCGCCGGCGGCGTGTCCGTCGTCAACATCGACAACGGCTTCGGGGCGGGGCAAATCGCCGACCGCATCAACCGCCCGCCCGCGCGCTTCAAGCAGTAAGCTGCACGCCGACGCCCGCCAAACGCGACTATTGCGCCCCAATACACGTCGGGTGCGACAGCCACATGCCCATTATGCGTCGAGTGCGACAAAATCATCGCACTCGACGTCCAGAACCTCACATTTCATCGCACTCGCCGCCGCGACCGCGAACGGCAGCAGGCGGGCGTTAGCTCAAATCAGCGTCTTTTATCTCCTGCAATGCCTCTTCCATAATGGCATCAGCATCGTTGGTGATGATGTCGAGTCCCTCGGCAGAAAAGCGGCGCACGTCCTCGATGCCGAAATAGAGCTTGCACAGGTCGCGCACCTGCATCCATCCGTAATCCCATTCGCCGGCATAGCCGCCCACCGTCGTGATGAAATAGACGCGCTTCACGTCGACGAGCCCCTCGGGGATGCCCTCGGGCGAGTAATGGAACGTCACGCCCTGGGCGCAGAGGTGCTCCAGATAAATCTTGAACAGCGCGGGGAACGAGAAATCCCAGTACGGCGCTGCGAACACGACCTCGTCGGCGGCCGCGAACTGCTTGGCATAGGAAAACAGCGGCCCGGAGAAGTCCTTGTTCTGAGTGCCTTCCGTGCGCTCATTCACACGCGCGCCGTTCAGCGGCACGAGCGCCTTCTCGTCTTCGAGCACCAGCGTTTCGACCTGCGCGTCCTGCTCGTTTCGCAAACGCTCGAGCAACGCCTGCGCCAGACGCTCCGTCCTGGAAATGTCGCGGTTGACGTTCGCGTCGACGTACAGAACTTTCTTCATCGTCTTCTCCTTACCCCAGCTGCGCGGCGATGAGCTTCAGCTCCTGCGTGAGCTCGGCATGCTCGGCGCGCACTTTCTCGACGGCCTCGGGCGCCGCCTTGGAAAGGAAGTTCTCGTTGGAGAGCTTCTTGTCGAGCTTGGCGAGTTCCTTTTCCGCCTTGGCCCTGCGTTTCTCCAGACGTGCGCGTTCCTCGGCGAAATCGACCAGACCGGCAAGGTTGGTGTAAACCTCGACGTCATCGACCAGGTCGACGCTGGATTCTGCCGGCTTATCCGCATCGGCCGCAAGCAGCGCAAAGCCGTTCAGGCGCGCCAGCGAGCTGATGAGCCCCTCTTGCTGCTGCAGGAACTGCCCTTTGGCCTCAGCCGCCTCGCCCGTCACGCGCAGGGCAATGGACAGCTCCTGACGTGGGCTGATGCCGTAATGCGCGCGCGTGGAACGCACAGAGCCCACCACGCCGCAGGCAAGGGCGATGGCCTGCTCGGAATCCTCGTCGAGCCATTTGCCCATCTCGTCGGGGTCGGGCCAAGAAGCGACCATGAGCGCCGGCGCGTCATCTTCAACCGGCAGATGTTCCCAAATGGCCTCGGTTACGAACGGCATGACCGGGTGCAGCAGACGCAGCGCCGTGTCGAGCACGAACACGAGGTTGCGCTGGGCGACCAGACGCCCCTCGCCGCCTTCGTTCAGGCGCGCCTTGCACAGCTCGATGTACCAGTCGCAGAACTCGTTCCAGAAGAAGACGTAAAGCTCGTTAGCCACGTTGCCGAAGCGGTATTCCTCTATGCCGTCGGTGATGGAACGCGTGAGCTTGGCCAGGCGGGACAGGATCCACGCGTCGGCGGGCGT
>CASDTD010000100.1 GCA_949283445.1 uncultured Coriobacteriia bacterium
TGCCTTAGTGGAAAATGGGAATCATCAGCCACAGGGCGAACAGCACGATGGCAACGCATGCCGCGAAGCATACTGCACCGCCGACGCGCCACATGATGTGAGCATCCGTCTCAACCAGTTCCTCCCCGCGCGACCACAGGCGCAGACCGCTGGCATACAGTGCGCTTACCGCGCCCGCAACGACCACCGCCACAACCAGGACGGTGACAAAGCTCATAACCTCTTCAATCATGGTTTCTCACCTTCCCCTCTACGCAGCAGCCTGAGCGCTGGTCTCGTTCGAGGCGTTGGCAGCGGCATTGATCTTGACCGTCGCCTGCTCGTTGACGTTCTTGGAATTGACCGGATTGCGGTGCGACAGACGCACGATGATGAGAATGGCCGCTATCGCGATAATAGCCAGCGCGACCGTGCCGCCGAAGCCGATGCGCGTCAGCGCGCAGCCAACAGCACCCAGCGCGCCCGCCGCCGGGAACGTGATGAGCCAGGCAATGCCCATGCGCGCGGCGATACCCCAGTTGACCTTGGAGCCTTTCTTGGCAAGGCCCGTGCCGATGATGGAGCCAGAACACACCTGCGTCGTGGAGAGCGCGAAGCCCAGGTGCGAAGAAGCGAGAATCGTCGCGGCGGAGCTGGCCTCGGCCGCAAAGCCCTGCGGGGTGTTGATTTCGGTGAGGCCCTTGCCCAGCGTGCGGATGACGCGCCAACCACCGGAATAGGTGCCGAGCGCGATGGCAAGGCCACAAGCGGCGATGACCCACAGCTCGGGGCCCGTGCCAGACGGCTGCAAGCCGGCGGCGACGAGCGTCAGCGTGATGATGCCCATGGTCTTCTGAGCGTCGTTCGTGCCATGAGAAAGGGCGACCAGGCAAGCCGTGGCCGTCTGGCCATGGCGGAAGCCCGTCTCCACCTTGCTTTCGTCCATGCGCTTGACGATAGCGTAAATTATCTTGACTGCGGTAAACGATGCCAGCGCGGCAACGACCGGGGAGATGAGCGCCGGGATGAGGACCTTGGTGAGGACGGCAAAGAAGTTGACGCCCGCAACGCCCGCGCCCACGATGACGGCGCCGACCAGGCCACCAAACAGCGCATGCGAAGAACTCGAGGGCAGACCGACCAGCCAAGTGATCATGTTCCAGATAATGGCGCCGATAAGACCGGCGAAGATGAACTCGGGCCCTATGACGACCTGCTGTTCGTTGATAATGCCACCTGAAATGGTCTGGGCAACCTCGGTGGAGAGAAACGCGCCGATAAGGTTAAGCGTTCCCGCCGCGATAACGGCGACCTTCGGTTTCAGAGCGCCCGTGGCGATGGACGTCGCCATAGCATTCGCCGTATCGTGAAACCCATTCGTGAAATCAAACGTGAGCGCCGTTACGATGACCATCACCACAACGACTAAGGTCACTATCTCCATCGTGACTCGATTCTCCCTTCAGGCACACAGGTATCCCATTCGCGTATTGTGCGCAGACAGCATAAAGAGGCGTTGTTGAAGGGATGAAACCTTTATGTCACAAAAATGTGAACTCTCCCAACCGGTGCTATGTTTTTGCGCGAACGTGCTTCGCGAGCTGCGGTTTTCGACGCTCGTCCGGTACTTGCCCGGTGTCGAGCCGGTTTCACGCCGGTAACCAGCCGGCGTTTGCCCGGAAAACCTGTTGGTTTTGGGCAGGAAACGAACCGGAACTTCTGTTAGATGCCTCCTCTATCGTCATAGATGCCTGCAGAAAACCGCGAGCAAAGGAGCGCATCATGGCATTGGTCTGGCCCGATCAAAAAGTCGCGTTGGAAATCGTCGACGATCCACTTTCGCTTCCATTCGACAGAATCGCCCACCCAGAATACGAAGTCGTGCAGACTACCTGCGCGCAGATGGATGACTTCGAAGAAAGCACCAGGATACTGGACGGTCTATGCATTCTGCTCGGGCAGGAACCGCCAGAGAAAACGCCCGAAT
>CASDTD010000101.1 GCA_949283445.1 uncultured Coriobacteriia bacterium
AGTTGGTGACCGTCGCACGCGGGCCATAGCAGGCCTCGCCGGAAAACGCATAGGTGCTCGCGCCGTTGGGGGTGTTCATGATGGCCGGACCGTATACCGGGGCATACAGCGTGGACTCGCGCCCGGTGCCCGTCAGCGTGAAGATGGTCTCGGCGCCATAGGTGTCTTGAATCTCGCGAATCTTCTTCTCGAGCAAATCGTAGGCCTCGTCCCAGGAAATCTCTTTCCAGGTGTTCTTGCCGCGGTCGGCGCGGTCACGCACCATCGGCGATTGCAGACGATCTTCGTGGTAGACCACCTCGTCGAGTGCGATGCACCTCGGGCACAGCCTGCCGTTGGTGATGGGGTGGTCGGGGTCGCCTTCCACCTTGACGATCTTTCCGTCCTTGACATGGATGAACATGCCGCATCCAACCGGATGGTCTCCCGGCGGCGACCACGCGCACGTGCGCACTTTGAGAACGCCGTCTTCTTCGGTGATCCACGGCTTTTGCGTATCAGCCATGTTTCCGTCCTCCCTTTCATCTCCTTGCATCGCGCCCGCTTGTGTCGTGCGGAACGCGAACCGAAACGATGGGAGGCACGATACAAACCACGCTGGTCGGCAAGAAGCCACGAGACGGGTCGTTTTGCAGGTTCGGGCGATATCTTTTCGGGTCGTTTGCGGCAAACGGCACCCCACCCCTTTCGGGTTGGTATGCCCTTGAACTGGCGTTTTACAGAGACAAGAGCGTTCCGTGCGCTCAAGATGCCGCAGATGAGAAGACGGTATTCACTTGGCGAAATGGGTCTGGAGAAAAGACGGGTCAGGCCATCTTGCCTTCTATCAGGTCGAGCAGTTCCTGCCGTGAATGTACATCGCACTTCGCGTAAAGGTTCTTGATATGCCCCTTCGTGGTGTTGTAGGCAATGCCGAGCTCTTCGGAAATGTAGCCCGCCGTCCTCCCATGTGCCACCAGCAAGAGCACCTCGCGCTCGCGGGCGGTCAACTGGCAGTCGTCCGCGACGGCACGGCAGCAGGAATCCCAGAGGTCCTCACGCGTGACGGCGACGCCGTCCTGCAGTCCCTTCGCATCCCGAAACGTCTTGTCCAGAGCGTCTTTCAGCGTGCGTTCGTTGAACACGAACATGGCCACAAGCAGAATGACGACGGCAGACCCGACGCCAATGCCGGGCGAATAGGCGCCGGCGCCTGCGGCGAAGGCGGAAAGGGCCGTCGCGATGAACTGCCCGAGCGTATTGCCGAACGCAGATGCACCCCTGCCGAGCCCGAAGACCCTGACGGAGCTCAAGTCGGTCTGCCCCGCGATGTTCGCGAACAGACACCACAGCAGCAAGGTCAGGATGTTATAGGCAACCGTGGTGATGAAGCCCTGAAGCCAGAGGTAATGGCCGCCCAGCAGCGGCGCGAGCAGCGAGACCACAGCGACAATGACGATGACCGGATGATAGAGCCGGCTCAAATCGAACTGCCTGATACCGTTCACAACCGCCACGCAGGTGATGAGCGCAATGGCGACGAGGAAGCTGACGAACACGCTCGTCGTGGCTTGCCCCTGCATGGCGTTCGGCTCGTTGGATATGGTGATGATGCCCCGCGTGATGCCGACGGCAACGGTGGTCACGAAAACGAACAGCATGCACCGCACCAGAAACCCGCGCGGCAACATTCTTGCCGGGACGATGTCCTCATCCTCTTTGACCAGGTCTTCGTCGTTTTCGGGGCGAAGCAGGGCGAGGACAAACGACAGCAGCGGAAACAACGAGAGCAAAACCGAGCCGACCATCTGCCCCACCGCCACGCACATGAAGTAGAGCAAGTTCGCGAACAAGGCAGAGGCAAACGTCGTGAAGAACACCCGCTTACTATCGAGCGTGCTGTACATGTGCCCCAGGCGCAGGCACAGAAACGCTGTACCGACGCCCGTGCACGCGGAAG
>CASDTD010000102.1 GCA_949283445.1 uncultured Coriobacteriia bacterium
TGCAGAACGCGATGAAGCCCAGGCCGATGCCGTCGGTGATGGAGTAGGTGAAGGGGATGCCGGCGATGATGCAGAACGCGGGAAACGCCGTCTCGATGTTCTTCCAGTCGACGTTGACGACGTCGGAGAGCATGAGGTAGCCGACGACGGTGAGCGCGCCGCAGGTGGCAGCGCCGGAGACCATGCCGATGACGGGGGAGAAGAAGGCGAACACCACGAACAGGATGGCAACGACGACGTTGGACAGGCCGGTGCGCGCGCCTGCGGCGGCGCCGGAGGTCGATTCGACGAAGGTCGTGATGGAGCTTGCGCCCATGATGCCGCCGACGGCCGCTGCGGCAGAGTCCACGGTCAGAATCTTCTGGATGTCCTCGACGTTGCCGTCCCTGTCGGTGAACTCGCCCTGCTCGCCCACGGCCACAACCGTGCCCATGGTGTCGAAGAAGTCGCTCATCAGAAGCGAGAACACCATCAACAGCAGTGCTGGCTGCAGGAAGACCTGCGCGATCGCGATGGTGTTGGTGGTCGGGTCGGTCTGGAAGGGCGCGGCAAAGGTGGTGAAGTCAAGCCCGAAGTTCCAGGTCGTGGGAAGCGGCGTCACGCCCAGCGGGATGCCGATGATGGTGGCGACGATGATGGAGATGAGCAGGTCGCCCTTCACGTTGAGCGCGCGCAGGAACACGGCCAGCACGATGGAGATGATGGCGACGATGCAAGTGGGGGTCGTGATGTCACCGAAGCCCAGCACCGTGGACTCGTTGGCGACGATCAGCCCGCCGCCCTTCAGGCCGATGAAGCAGATGAACAAGCCGATGCCGATGCCGATGGCGTGGCGCAGCGAGGCGGGGATGGCGTCCATGACCGCCTTGCGCAGGCCGCACAGGACCAGGATGAGGATGACGATGCCCTCGAGCAGCACGACGGCCATGGCCACGCGCCAGTCGACGGCGTTTTGGCCGGCGCACAGCGTGAAGGCCACGATGGAGTTGATGCCCATGCCGGATGCCAGCGCGAGCGGGCGGTTGGCGACCAGGCCCATGATGAGCGTCATAATGGCCGCACCGAAGCAGGTCGCGGTCAACGCGGCGGAAAACGGAATGCCCGCCGCAGTCAGGATCTGCGGGTTGACGGCGATGATGTAGGCCATCGCCAGGAAGGTGGTCACGCCACCGACGACCTCACGGGCGGGCGTGGATCCCCGCTGCGCGATCTTGAAGAACTTGTCCATCCTCTTGCTCCTTTGTCATGCGAGTGAATAACAGCGTGTCCTGGTGTGTTTGAGGTTCGGACGGACACAACGTGCACCAGTATAGGCATTTGTGGAGGAGATATGGAGGGGAATTGCCGTATGGCGGGGCAAGGGGATGCACGTCATGCCGTGGCTTGTTACCATGCATCCCCATGTGCGCGTGAGACGAAAGGGGGCGTAATGGGGCTGATCGAGCTGTTCTTGACGGCTGCGGGGCTGTCGATGGACGCTTTTGCCGTGTCGATTGCCAAGGGCTTGGGCATGCGCCGCGTCAACTACCGGCACGCGCTCGTCATCGCGCTGTTCTTCGGCGGGTTCCAGGCGCTGATGCCCTGCATTGGCTGGGCGCTCGGCAGTCAGTTCGCGAGCGTCGTCACGCCCATCGACCATTGGGTGGCGTTCGTGCTGCTTGCATTCATCGGCGGCAAGATGCTGGTGGATGCCGTGCGCGGCGAGGAGGAAGAGCCGGCTGAAGGCGCGGGCGATGAAGAGCGTCTCGACTTCAGGCAGCTCGTCATCTTGGCCATCGCCACGAGCATCGATGCGCTTGCCGTGGGCATCACGTTCGCGTTTTTGCAGGTCAACATCATCTTTGCCGTAAGCTGCATTGGCGTCGTGACCTTCGTGCTGTGCTTTTGCGGCGTCATCGTCGGCAATCAGTTCGGCGCGCGCTGGGAAAGGCCCTCGCAAATCGCGGGCGGCGTCGTGCTCGTGCTCATCGGGCTGCGCATCCTTCTGAACCACCTGGGCGTCATCGCGTTTTAGAGCATCGTGCGGGCCACGGCGTCTTTCCATCCCGCGAGCAGCTGCTCGACGTGAGCGTCATCCATGCGTTTGGCGAACACGTCGTCGTCGGCGCGCATCTTCACGAGCTCTTCCTTGCCGTTCCAAAAGCCCGACTGCAGCCCCGCAAGGTAGGCGGCGCCCAGCGCGGTCGTTTCCGTGTTCTTCGGACGGCGAATCTCCACGCCCAGGATGTCGCTTTGGAACTGCATGAGGAAGTTGTTGGCTGACGCCCCGCCGTCGACGTTGAGCTCGGTGAGCGAAAAGCCGGCGTCTGCCTGCATGGCGCTGACGAGGTCGTGAAGCTGGTAGGCGTTGGCCTCGAGCGCGGCGCGCACGATGTGGGCGCGGTTTGCCCCGCGGGTCAGGCCGCAGATGACGCCGCGCGCTTCGGGCTTCCAGTAGGGGGCGCCCAGCCCCGTGAACGCGGGGACGATGTAGACGCCGCAGGTGTCGGGCACGCTCGTCGCCAGAAACTCGGTTTCGCCGGCGCTCTGGATGATGCCCAGCTCGTCGCGTAGCCACTGGATGAGGGCGCCGGCCATGAAGACGGAGCCTTCCAGCGCGTATTCGGTTTCCTTCGTTTCCGGCGCGCTGGCGGCGATCGTGGTCACGAGCCCGTGCGTCGAGCGCCGCAGCTCGGTGCCCGTGTTCATGAGCAAAAAGCAGCCGGTGCCGTAGGTGTTTTTCGCTTGGCCCGGCTCGAAGCAGCACTGCCCGAACAGGGCCGCCTGCTGGTCGCCCGCCACGCCGCAAATGGGTATGCCCGCAGGAAGGTTGGGGTAGTCGGTTGTGCCGTAATCGGCGGCGCTGGGGCGCACTTCGGGCATGAGCGAGGCGGGGATGCCGAACAGGTCCAGCAGCTCTTCATCCCAGGTACCCTCCACGATGTTGTAGAGCATG
>CASDTD010000103.1 GCA_949283445.1 uncultured Coriobacteriia bacterium
CATGGAGGCTGCTGCAAAGCACCTCACGCCCGTCGTGCTGGAGCTGGGCGGCAAAAGCCCCTGCATCGTGGACGCGAGCGCCAACATCAAGCGCGCAGCGCAACGTATCGCCTGGGGCAAGGGCATCAACTGCGGCCAAACTTGTGTGGCGCCTGACTATTTCCTAGTGCACGAGGATGTGGTTGACGAGTTCATCCCCCAGCTCGAAGCATGCTTCCATCAATACTACGGCAACGACATCCTGCAGTCCGGAGAGTGGCCGCACATGATCAGCCGCCGACACTTCGACCGCGTGATGGGTCTCATCGAAAACCGCAACCCCGACGCGCGCGTGGCCTTCGGCGCGCACGGCGACCCCGAAACGCTGCGCATCGAGCCCACCTGCCTCACGGGCGTGACGCTGGACGACCCCGTCATGGGCGAGGAGATTTTCGGGCCAGTCATCCCCGTTATCACATACCGGTCGCTCGACCAGGCGTTCGACATCGTACGTTATTTCGAAAAGCCGCTTGCCTGCTACATCTTCAGCGAAGACAAGCAGGTTCAGCACCGCGTGCTCACCACCCTGCAATTCGGCGGCGCCACCGTCAACGACGTGGTCATCCACCTGGCGAACAACCATATGGGCTTTGGCGGCGTGGGCAACTCCGGCATGGGTGCCTACCACGGCAAAGCCGGCTTCGATTGCTTCACGCACTACAAATCGACGTTGCGAAAAGGCAGTTGGCTCGAACTCCCCGTGCGCAACCCGCCGTTCAGCGACGCGAAACTCAAGATCGTCAAGCTGCTCATGCGTTAGCAGATAGACGGACCGCTTCACCCGCTGAGACAGAATCGCCACTCTGTCTCAGCGCCTCCTTTGTACGTCGGGTGCCTCCCTATAATCGATGTGAGCATCGAAGAGGAGATCCGCCATGACTGAAACAGAATCATTCGAGCGCGTGCTCGACGCGCGGCTTATATGCTCCATCGTCGCGACAGGCGCGATGACGTTTTCCGGCATCCTGGTAGAGACCGCCATGAACGTCACCTTCCCCACGCTCATGAACGAATTCGGCGTCTCCACGTCGTCGGTACAGTGGGTAACGACTGGCTATTTGCTCGTTCTCGCCATCGTCATACCGGCGTCTTCCTACCTCAACCGACGCTTCACCAAACGCGCGCTGTTCATAGCAGCCGTTGCGCTCTTTCTTGCCGGTACCATCCTCGGGGCTGTGGCGCCTTCGTTTGCAGTTCTCGTCATCGCGCGTCTTGTCCAGGGAACGGGTACGGGCATCGCTTGGCCGCTCATGAACAACATCATCGTCGAACAGGCACCCATCGAAAAACGCGGCATGCTCATGGGGCTTGCCGTGCTTATCTCCGTGCTCCCGCCTGCCCTGGGGCCGGCCTACGGCGGGTTTCTCTCGACGCACCTTACCTGGCGCTACATCTTCATAATCCTTCTCCCTCTGCTCGTCATTTCGCTCGTGCTGGGCATTCGCTCCATACGGTCAGGGCGCCCGCATGCGCAAGGAAGCTTTCAATTCGGCCAGTTTCTGCTGCTGGCAAGCATGCTCACCTGCCTGATCGTGTGCACGAGTTACGGCGCAGACCTTGGATGGACGAGCCTGACAACGCTTTCGCTTCTCGCAGCGGCAGCCGTGCTGGGTGTCGTCTTTTGCATAGTGTCGTTGCGGTCTGACCGCCCCCTCATCGACGTGCGGATTTTCAAGCGCCCGACCTTCGCGTTCAGCATTCTGGGCCTGATATGCATTCAGGCCATCATCTTAGGCTACGGGTTTCTCATCCCCAACTTCGCCCAAATCGTCGACGGGCAGACCGCTTTCGTCGCCGGGTGCATCCTCGTGCCCGGCTGCTTTCTCGGAGCTATCCTCTCGCCGCTCAGCGGCCATCTGCTCGATCGCGTCGGCCCGCGCATACCCATCATGACCGGAAGCGCGTTTGTCGTTGCCTCGGCCAT
>CASDTD010000104.1 GCA_949283445.1 uncultured Coriobacteriia bacterium
CGTGCAAATGGACAACTGAGTACTGCGCATGGTCAGTTGGCCGCCTTATGGCAGCGCGAGTTTGCCACGTCGCGTCCAAATGGACAGGCGAGCACCCTGATTGTCCGCTTAGCTACGTTATGGCACGCGGCTTCTGCCAAAACGTGCGTAAAGGAGCGGCACCGTGCCCGACACCGCACCCGGCGCCGACGCTCGTGCCGTTACTGAAACTGCGCAGCCACTGACCGCGGCAGCGCGTCTTTGCCCTTCAGGTATGCAAGCGCGGCGTCCATGGCAACGTCGCTTACCTGCGCAGTCGTGAAATCGCGCGAGCAGAAGACGATCAGAGAGCAGGTAACGCCTGCGAGTTCGGTGCCCGCCACGGTGAGAACCGGACGCTTGCCCTCGAAATCCATGCCCGCATGTACAAGCGCATCGAGCACGACGTCGGGAAGTTCTGCGGAAACAGCGTCCACGGCACAGTCTGATGCCAGGACGAGCGGCAACACGACTTTGCCGTAGAGCGGGTGTCGCGTCACCGTCGTGGAGACCATGAGCGAATTGGGAATGAAGTGCGTGTCGCCAGACGTGTCCTCGATGATTACCTGTCGCCAGGTGATGTCTTTCACCTGACCGGTAATCGCGCCGATGGTGACCCAATCCCCTATCGAGACTTCGTGTGCGAACGAGGTCTGCAAGCCGCCGAACAAGTTGCTGATGGTGGTCTGCGCACCTAACGAAACGGCGACACCGCCGATGCCGAGCGCGCCCCAGATGACGCCGGCGTTGAAGTCGAAGCAGAAGTAGAGCATGAGCGCCACGCCGGCTAACCAGATGCACGCGCGGATGATGTTGCCGAAAATCGACCCGAGCGCGCGTTCCCCATGTGACGCGATGGCGACGCCCTTGCGCACGCCACGTATCACGAGATGACACACGAGCGCCGTAGCGAGCAGGATGGCAACGGCCAAAACGGCTACGCCCACCCAGCCCCAGAGTTGGTAGATAGCGGTGTTCTGCGGGTTCATATGCGGGAAGCTTCCGGCGTTGAGACTGCGTCGCCGCGCACGCCTGGCAGCTGAAATGCACCTCAAAGCACGAGACGCACCTCAGCTGAAGGCGTTGCCGGCCAGATGCGTCTAGGCCGTGTACTCGATGAGCTTGGCCGCGACCTGCTTCTTGCGGGAGAGCACGCCGGGCATCCAGACCGGGCCGTCGGCAAAGGAGATGCCGAACGCGTCTTCGATGAAGGCCGTATCACCTGCGGCGATGAAATCGGAGCCTTCCTGGATGATGTCGGTGAGCAGCATGAGCGCCGCATCGTAGCCGCCGTCGGAGCAGATCTTGGCGACTTCGGCCGCGACATCGTCGGTGCGGGAACGCAGGCCCTCGAGGTCGACAGTCTCGTACTGGGCAACCCAAACCTTCTTGCCGCCGAAGTTGAACTCTTTGGAGTCGCGGTTGCAGATATCGGAAACGGTCACGTCGTCATCGCCACCGCGCGACTTGAAGAGCTTCATGCCGAATTCCGTGGCGTCGACACCCAGCTTGCCGGACAGCTCCTCGACGATTTCCGCATCCGTGTCGGTGGCCGTCGGCGACTTCAAAATGACCGTGTCGGTGAGCACGGCGGAAAGCAGGCAGGCTGCCGTCGCGTCGTCGATGTCGACGTCGAAATAACGATAGAGCTCCGTGATGATAGAGCAGGTAGAACCCAGCGGCAGATTGATGAAGGTAATCGGGGACGCGGTGGTGACGTCGGCGATGCGGTGATGGTCGACGATTTCCACGATTTCAGCGTGCTCGATGCCCTCGACGGCCTGACCAAGCTCGTTATGGTCAGTCAGCACGATTTTCGCGCCCTCGTCCACGTGGTCGATGAGCTCCGGTGCGGTAAGACCGTACTCGTCGAAGATGAGCTGCGTTTCCGCAGGCAGCGGGCCCAGGCGAACGGCCTTGTACTCGTTGTCCGCATCGAGCTGGTTTTTCAGAGCGGCAAACGTATACGCGGACATGATCGCGTCGTTATCGGGGTTGCGATGGCCTACCACGAAAATCTGTGACATGTAAGTTCCTCCTCTAGCGAATTTCACACGCGGCGATTATACCGCGAGCTAATGTGTTCAGCGTGCATAAGCTCGCCTCAGACTCACTTCGCCACTTTGACAATGGGCGCGTAGCCTTTCAGCAGCTTCTTCGTCTTCCCGTTTTTGGCGAAATGAATGGTGAGCTTGTCGCCGTCGACGGCGAGCACCGTGCCAGGGCCGAAGGTCTTGTGGTCGACCTTGTCGCCAACGGCAAACTCGTCGCCTCCGTTTGCAGGCGCACTTGTCGGCGCGGGCTTGCCACCCGTGCCCTTGTCCGACCCCTTGCCGTACACACGCCCGCCGTACATTTCCTCGCCGCGACCCGAGCCATAGGTGCTGTGACGGTCGCCGCGCTTCTCCCAGCCGGTGCCCGACATCCCCAGGCTGCCGATGCCTTCGTGCGAAATAAGCTCGCGGGGAATCTCGTTGATGAAGCGGCTGCGGGCGTTGGCCTGCGTGTCGTTGTAAATACGCCGCGTCTGCGCATGCGTCATGAACAGGCGTTTGCGGGCGCGGGTGATGGCAACGTAGGCGAGCCTGCGCTCTTCTTCCACCCCATGCTCCAGAATGGACGTCATGTGCGGGAAGATGCCCTCTTCCATGCCCGCGACGAACACGTTGTCGAACTCGAGGCCCTTGGCCGAATGGACGGTCATGAACGTGACGTAATCGTCGCCAGCCTCGTCGAGCGCGTCGAGGTCGGTGCGCAAAGACAGCCACTCCATGAAGTCAGCCAGCGTGGGCACGTGGAAACCTGCGGGAACCTCCCCTTCTTCCACTGCGTCGGCCGCAGCGCCGTCCGCGCTCTCTTCTGAAACAGGCAGGACGTCTGCATCGGGCACGAACTCATGCGATTCCACGTAGTCGTGCACCACGCCCATGAACTCCCTGATGTTCTCGATGCGCCCGCGCGCCTCGTCCGTGCGCTGCGCTTCAAGGGCGGCGATGAGCCCGGTTTTCTCGACGATCATCTCGACGACATCGGAAAGCACACCACGATACGACGAAATCTCGTCGATGAGCTGCGTGAACTCGTTCAGGGAACGCCTGGTGGCCGTGCGGCAGGCCGGGTCGAGCGCTTCTTCGCGCGCCGCTTCCAGGAACGTCAGATCGCGCAGCGACGCCGTGGAGGCGATGCGCTCGATGGTGGTCTTGCCGATGCCGCGCCGCGGCGTGTTGATGATGCGCGTGCAGCTGATGTCGTCCGCGTGATTCACGGCAAGCTTCAGATAGGCCATCACGTCGCGAATCTCGGCGCGGTCGAAAAACCGCGTGCCGCCGACGATGCGGTAAGGCACGCCGGCGCGCAGGAACATGTCTTCCAGCGTGCGCGACTGCGCGTTGGTGCGGTAGAAGACGGCCATGTCGCGGTATGCCGTGCCTTTGTCGTGAAGCTTCTCGACTTCTGCGGCAAGCCATCTGCCCTCATCGCGTTCGTCGGCCGCGAGGTAAACGGCGATCTTGTCGCCCGCGCCGCTGTCGGTGAACAGCGTTTTGGGCTTGCGCGAAGCGTTGTTGGCGATGACGGCATTGGCGGCCTCAAGAATGGTGCCCGTGGAACGGTAGTTTTGCTCGAGCTTGACGGTTTTGACCTCGGGCCAGTCATGCTCGAAATCCAGGATATTGCGGATATCGGCGCCTCGCCAAGAATAGATGGACTGATCGTCGTCGCCCACCACCATGAGATTGCCGTGCCCCTTCGCGAGGAGCTTCGTTATCTCGTACTGGGCGCGGTTGGTGTCCTGATACTCGTCGACGAGGATGTAGCGGAAGCGCTGCGCGTAATCGTCGCGCACGTCGGTGTTTCCGTCGAGCAGGCGATACGTGTTGTAGAGCAGGTCGTCGAAATCCATCGCGTCGGCACGCTTCAGGCGGCGCTGGTAGCCCGCATAGATTTCCTTGACGGCCTTGTCGAGCGGATCGGCAAGCTTTACCTGATAGTCGGACGGGCCGACAAGCTCGTTTTTCGCCATGGAGATGCGAGAGCGCACCGCGTTTTCGGAGACGTTGCGCGGGTTATACCCCAGCTCTGCCATGACCTCTTTCACGAGCCGCTTGGAGTCGTCGGCGTCGTAAATCGTGAAGTTCTTGGAATAGCCCAGCCGCTCGGCGTCGTTTCGCAGAATGCGCACGCACATGCTGTGGAAGGTGTATATCCACATGCCGCGAATGCTCGAGGGCATGAGTTTCCCCAGCCTTTCGCGCATCTCGCGGGCGGCCTTGTTCGTGAACGTGACGGCCAGGATGTTCCAGGGCGCGACGCCAAGGTCTTGCACGAGGTGCGCGATGCGATAGGTGAGCACGCGCGTCTTGCCCGACCCGGCGCCGGCCAGCACGAGAAGCGGCCCTTCAGTTGTGAGGACCGCTTCTCGTTGGGCTTCGTTGAGTGTCGAAAGGTCGAGCATCTAGATGATTCTCTTCCCCACTGCGGCGGCGACTTCCTTGAGCTCGCCGAGCAGTTCGGTGAACTGCGGGAGCGTGAGCTGCTGGGCCGCGTCGGACTTCGCCTTTTTCGGGTCGGGGTGAATCTCGATCATGAGAGAATCGGCGCCCGCCGCGATGGCGGCCTTGGCAAGCGACGGGATGAGGGCGGTCTGACCGGCCGGATGGCTCACGTCGACGCAGATGGGCAGCATGGAGCGCTGGTGCACCACGGGCACGGCGGAGATGTCGAGCGTGAAGCGCGTGGCCGTCTCGAAGGTGCGGATGCCACGCTCGCACAGCATGATGTTGGGGTTGCCGAACTGCGTGATGTACTCCACGGCGGACAGCCACTCGTCGATGGTGGCCGCCATGCCACGCTTGAAGAGCACGGCCTTGTGGGAAGACTCGGTCACCTTGCCGATGGTCTTGAGCAGCTCGAAGTTGGCCATGTTGCGCGTGCCGATCTGCAGGCCGTCGACCAAGTCGTGAACCGCCTGGACATGCGCGGTGTCGACGACTTCGGTCAGGGTCTTCAGGCCGTACTTCTTGCCGGCGTCGGCCATGATCTGCACGCCCTCTATGCCGAGGCCCTGGAAGGAGTACGGGCTCGTGCGCGGCTTGAAGGCGCCACCGCGAATCCAGGTGAGCCCCAGCTCGCTTAGGCACTGCGCCACTTCATCGAACTGCTCGGTGCTTTCGACAGAGCACGGGCCGGCCAGGATGCTGACGGTGTTCGGCTCGTGATAGGGAACGTAAACCTCGCTCATGCACGGATCTCCTTCATGACCTTCAGAACGGTAGCGTAAATCTCGCGGATGTCGTCGTTGTACATAGGGCCGTCGTTGAAGCCCTCCAGGCGCTCGAAGATCTCTTCCTCGCGCTTCGGGTCGTACAGGCCCATCTTGGCCGTGGGCTTGAGCGCCCTGATTGCCAAAGACTGCTCCGCGCGCTTGTTCAGCAGCGCGACGATCTGCTCGTCGAGCGAGTCGATGACCGCCCGGTGCTTGTCGATTTCGACCTGAGCGTCAGTCAGCTCCGTCATGTCCGCACTTCCTTTCCTCTATTCAGACACGGTTAATATCTCGAATGCTTTCCACTTCCCACCGACGTGCGCTTGTTGCGGCTGCTGAAGCGCCCGCCGAATTTCTCCCTGATCAAAGTGCCAAGCCACTGGTTGTAGACCCAGGTGACCACGACGCCCAAAACGACGCCGAGCACGATTCCCGCAAGGACGTCCGTAGGGTAATTGACGCCCAGGAACAGACGGGAAAACGAGATGAGCAACGTCAGCACAGCTGCGGGGACGGCCTGCCCACGGCCCACCATCAAGGCGATAACCGTCGTGGCGGCGGCACCTGCGGCCGCATGGAAGCTCGGAAACGAGAACCCCGCCCGGCTGACTCCCACCACAGCGGTGACGTCGAGCCCCGCATCGCACGGAGGAACCCGCCCTATGATGTTCGAGAGCACGAGGCCGCACACGATGGCCGTGACAATGCAGGTGAGAATCATGACGATGCCGATATCACGCTTGTCGGCGAAGAACAGCATGACAATGCCCGCGACGATCCAGATAAACGCGCCGTTGCCCAGAGCGGAGATGAAGGCCATGAGCTGCGTGAGGCCGATGACACGAATGGACTGCAGGGCTAGAAGCACCGGGGCTTCAATACCTCCCAAAGCTTCCATGTAACCCTCGCTTTCCTAAGACAACAGACAATTCAAGCATGGTACCACGTCACGGGGGCAGGAGGACGCGAGCCCGCGCGCTATGGCGATGAGGGGCGTAACCGCAACGGGCGTTACCCCAAGACCGCGGGCAGCGCGTAACGTGCGCCAAAGTAGGCGAGCACGACGACGCCCACGATGATGCGGTACACGCCGAACGGCGCGAAATCATTGCTCTTGATGTAACCCATCAAGAACTTGATGGAAATGACCGAGACCACGAAGGCCGTCACGATGCCGATGACGAGCACGCCGATTTCCGTCGAGCTCATGACCATGCCACCCATGTCCAGGAAGTACTTGATGCATTTGAGAATGCCCCAGCCAAACATCACCGGAATGGCGAGGAAGAACGTGAATTCTGCAGCCGCCGTGCGCGAGCAGCCCGTGAGCATGCCGCCGATGATCGTGGAACCGGAACGCGAGGTGCCGGGGATGATGGCCAGGCACTGGAACAGGCCGATCTTGAGGGCCGCCTTCCAGTCGATGTCATCGACGGTGCGAATCTTGAACATGGCGTCCGGGTCAGGCGTGCCGTCCTCGAGCTTGGGGATGGGCGCGGCGCCCGGCTGATAGGAATCGTGCACATACTGCACGAAGCGGCGTTTGTTGCGCCGTTCCAGCACGATGAAGACGATGCCGTAGACGATGAGCATCGCGGCCACCGTGTACGCGTTGTAGACGTGCGCGTTCATCCAGTCATCGAGCAGCAAGCCGACAACGGCAGCCGGGATGCACCCGATGAGCACGAGCCCCCACAGACGCCACGTGCCCTTGCGCTGCGCCGTGCTCTTCTTGCGGGAGAAGGGGTTGAGCTTGGTGAAGTACAAGATGATGACGGCGAGGATGGCGCCGATTTGGATGACGACTAGGAACAACTCGAGGAACTGGGCGGAGACATCGAGCTTGACGAACTCGTCGACCAAGATCATGTGGCCGGTCGAGGAGATGGGCAGCCATTCGGTCAAGCCTTCGACCAGACCGATGAAAAACGCTTTCAGTGCTTCGAGAATATTCATGGACCTTCCCATGTGCAGTGTCAACAGCAGACGCGAACGGCCTGCGCAGGCGTCAAATTACAAGGCGCTATTGTATTACAAAGGCCATTGGAGAATTGTAGGGTTTTGACGTAGGTTCCACCGAAAGGCTTTCAAGTAAAACCTTTCTTACAGCATTGCGTGCGCACAGCATTCGCCTGTAAAGTAAGAAGGTCTGGTCTGGCCACTCAAACGCGAAAGGCGCGTGCTGTTTCATGGAACTTCTGCTGCTCTGCCTCGTCCTCATGGGAGCGATACTCGTCTCGGCAGCATTGGAACCGTTCCTCCCCCGCGTGTCCTTGCCGCTCGTGCAGATTCTCATCGGCATTCTGCTCTACCTGTTCGTCGAGCTGCCGGCCAACTTCACCCTCAACTCCGACTTGTTCCTCGTCTTGTTCATCGCGCCGCTGCTGTTCGACGAGTCGCGAAACGCCGATAACCGCGAGCTGTGGAAGCACAAAGGCTCCATCGTGTCGCTGGCAATCGGCCTCGTTTTCATCACTTTGCTCGTCGTCGGCTTCGTGCTCCACTGGATTACGCCGTCCGTACCTTTGGCCGCCGCATTTGCCCTGGGTGCCGCGCTCGGCCCTACCGACGCGGTCGCCGTCGCCTCGCTAGGAAAAGAGGTCAAGCTTTCCGCGCGCCAGAAAACGTTGCTGACCGGCGAGGCGCTTTTGAACGACGCGTCCGGCGTCGTCTCGCTGCAGTTCGCCATCGCCGCAGCCGTGACTGGCGCGTTTTCCGTCGCCGAGGCCAGCATCGCCTTTCTCGTCGAGTTCTTCGGTGGCATTGTCATCGGCGTCGTCATCGCTGTCGCGGCCTACTTCATCGTCAAGGTGCTGCGCCGCGCGGGCGTCGAGTCCGTCATCTTCCACGTCTGCTACGAGGTGTTCCTCCCCTTCTTCTCCTACATCGTCGCCTCGCAGGCGCATATCGGGGATCTTCACTTCAGCGGCATTCTCTCCGTCGTGGCTACTGGTCTGGTGTTCACCTGGTTGCCGCAACTGCTGGGCGGCGAGGCGCGCCGTCTGAACACGTTTTCTGCTCAGGTCAACATTGCATCGCATAACGTGTGGAGCATGTTCTCGTTCATCTTCAACGGCGTCGTGTTCATCTACCTCGGCTTTATGCTCCCTTCCACCATCTACCCGGCCATCGAGGAGGCCGCCCTTCCCACTCCCTGGATTTTCGCTTTGGCCCTCGTGGTCACGGCGGTCATCATCGCTGTGCGTTTCGTGTGGGTTCTCGTACTCGACCTCGTCTCGAAAGACCCGGAGACGAACATGCGCGCCGTACCCAAGAAGCATTTCGTGCGCAATGCCCTCGTGACGACGCTGGCAGGGCCCAAGGGCGCGGTCTCGCTTTCGCTTGCGCTTACCATTCCCGTGACGCTTGCGGCG
>CASDTD010000105.1 GCA_949283445.1 uncultured Coriobacteriia bacterium
TCTTCAGTTGGCGATATCGGCCAGGACGTGCTGCGAGACCGCCAGTCCATGTCTTCCGAGGGTGTCGCCAGCGTCGTGGTCGTGGTCAATCGCAAGAGAAGCGAACTTGCGGCAGGGCCCATCATCCAGATGCGCGGTATGCCCGGATGCGACAACGACGAGTTCGTTGCCGAGGCTACGGATGCCGTCGAGAAGGCGGTCGTGGATGCGCTCGAGGCCCATAGAGGCGAGTTCAACCGCATTCGTAAATCCATGAGGGACGCGCTTTCGAGCTTCTTGTGGAAACGTGCCCATCGCCGTCCCGTCATCATCTCGACGGTCATAGATATTTAGTGCATTTCCCGATATTCGGCTAGAATACCCGGTATGCACTAGATTGCTCAGCGGAGGTTGCTTTGGGCTCGAGAAACGGAGCAGGTAAACGAGGCACTACCAAGCCCAGGAACAGCGCAGCGCAAAAGAATGCGAAGGGCAGGGTGCCCCAAGAAGACAATGAGATATCCGGGCGCGAGCCCGTGCTCGAAGGCGGCATGAGAGACGACCTCATCGGCATCGTTCTGGCGCTTGTCGGCGTCGTGCTCTTCGTCGCCGTCGTCTTGCCCAGCGACGCCGTCGCGACGAGCGCGATTTCCGGTGCCCTCAAGCACGCGTTGGGGCTCGGCGCTTTCATCGTGCCCTTCGCGTTCGTCATCTGGGGTGCGTCGTATTTCCTGAAGACGAGCGAGGCGCACGTGGGCCGGCTCATCGCGGGCATCGTGCTCATACTCGTCGCCATCATGAGCCTGCTGTCGCTGTTCAACGGCGCCGTCGACGTGACAGACCTCTCGACGCTGTTTTCCGATGTGGTTCTCGTGTCCGGTGGCGGCTATGTGGGAAGCGGCGTTGCCTGGGGGCTCGCGAGCCTCTTCGGCCGCGTCATCGCTTGCATCGTCCTCGTGGCAGTCGCCATTGCGGGGCTGGTGCTGGCCGGGGTCTCCATTTCCGTGCCCTTCTTGTTCGTGAAGAACCTGTTCATCGCCATGCGCCAGGACCGGGCGGCCGAAGAGGAATTCGAGGCTTCCGCGCATTTCGGTTCCTCGAAAGAGGAAAGGTCGTACGATATGGACGACCCCGATTTCCAGCCCGAGACCGACGAGACGATTCTGTTCGGCAACCGCAAGCGCTCTGCTTTGACCAAGAAGAAAGGTCGTGCTTCAGACGGGGAAGGCTCACAAGAAACCGTCGATTTGTCTGCGGCTGACGCCACGGTCGACCTGTCCGACGAAGCTTCTGACGAGAAGCGGTCTGCCAAGCCGAAGAAGCGCACGCGTGGCTCTGGTGCCAAAGCCGGCGCTGCACCGACGCGCGCCCTCAAGACAAATGTCGGGCCCACTGCGCTCGAGGGGTTCGAGCTGCCCGATGCCGGCGTGCTGCGCGTGTCGGGGCGCCGTGCCAACGTGGGCAGCGGCGAGTTGAAGCAGACGGCCAGCTTGTTGCAGCAGACGCTCGAGGAATTTAGCGTGCCGGCCAAGGTGGTGGGCTGGCTCGCCGGCCCCACGGTGACCATGTACAAGGTCGACCTCCCCTCCGGCGTGCGTCTGGCCCGTCTCGTGAATCTCGCGGACGACATCGCGCTCTCGCTCGCCGCGCCCGGCGTG
>CASDTD010000106.1 GCA_949283445.1 uncultured Coriobacteriia bacterium
AATACGTCCAGCACGGCCTGCGCCTTATCTCCCATCAATTTCCGTAATTCCGAGGGGCAAACGACCTCTAAAACGCCCTGGTCGGGTTCTGAAGCGAAACCACAGCGCGCTTCCGGATGCGCGTCGCTGTAGGCGATGTAGGGTTTCACGTCGTAGATGGGCGTGCCGTCCATGAGGTCTGCCCCACGCACCCTGAGCACCGTGCCCCGGTCTGCGGTTTTGACGACAGCGGCCAGCTCAACACAGGAAAGCCCCAGGTTGTTCGCGCGAAACGGCGAGCGCGTCGCGAACACGCCCAGCTTCTCGTTGCCGCCCAGACGTGGCGGGCGCACCAGCAGCGCCTGTTCGTCACGCACGTTTTCCGAAAAGCCCCAGATGAGCCATAGGTGCGAGAAGCCCTCGATGCCACGCAGCGCATCCGGGTTGCGGTACCTGCCCGTGAAGACGATTTCCCCTTCGAGCTCTTCGACTAGGCCGCTTTGACGCGGGATGCCGAACTTGTCGGGAAAATCCGTGCGAATGTAGGCAACGGGCTCGATTTCCATCTCGACTCCGCCGTTCACAGCGTGCCAATCATCGCGAACAACTCGTCGACAATCCTGTCTGCCGGCACCTTGGAGAGCCGCTCGCCCTGCGCGAACAGCACGCCTTCGTCGCGGCCGCAGGCAACGCCCACGTCGGCGTCACGCGCCTCCCCCGGCCCGTTGACAACGCAGCCCATGACCGCGACTTTGAGCGGTTTGTCCAGCGTGCTCAAACGCCGCGTGACCTCCTCGGCAATGGGAATCAAGTCGACCTGACAACGGCTGCAGGTGGGACACGAGATGATCTCGGGCTTCACGCGGCGCACGTCGACTGCCGCCAGAATGCCGTAGGCAACGGCTATTTCCTCGACCGGATCTGCCGTGAGCGAGACACGTAACGTGTCGCCGATGCCTTCGGCAAGCAGGATACCGAGCCCCGCCGCCGACTTGATGGTGCCCTGCTGCACGCCGCCCGCCTCGGTGATGCCGATGTGAAGCGGCACGTGCGGCATCGTGCGCGAAAGCATGCGGTACGCTTCCACGGTCGTGAGCACATCATGGGCCTTCGCGGACACAACGATGTCGGCAAAGCCCTTGTCTTCGAAATGCGCGACGAAACCCTGCGCGCTTTCCGCGAGCTTTTCGGCCTGCGTCAGGTCGTCGCGTGCAGCGAGCGCGTCTTCGAGCGAGCCCGCGTTCACGCCAATGCGTATGGGGATGCCCGCCTCGCCGGCCGCATCGATGACGGCATCGACACGCTCTTGCGCGCCGATGTTGCCGGGGTTGATGCGCAAAGCCGCTGCGCCCGCCTTCGCGGCGCCAATGGCGATTTGATAGTCGAAATGGATATCGGCGATGACGGGAAGCGGGCTTTGCTCCACCACCTGTCCGAAGTATTCGACAGATGCCCGGTTGGGAACGGCAACGCGCACGAGCTCGCAGCCAGCTTGGGCAAGCCGCTCGATCTGCGCGAGGTTGCCCGCAACGTCCAGATGCGGACCTGCCCCTTCGTCGACCATGGGCACGTTGGTCATCGATTGCACGACGACGGGCGCGCCCCCACCGACCACGACGGCACCCACGTGCACGGGACGTGTTTTGGCGCGTGCGACGGCTCCGGTCTGCGACATCATGAACCTCCCAACACGAAGCGGACGATATCCTGCTGCGTCATGAAGACGAAAAGCAGCAGCAAAAGCGCGATGACGACGATGGTAATGCCGTTGATGACCTTGGTGGGCACTTCGCGGCCGGCAATGCGCTGGATGACCTCGACGACGATTTTCCCGCCATCGAGCGGCGGAACGGGCAGCAAGTTGACGATGCCCAGCGACAGGGATATGAGCGCCATGAAATACAGCAGCGGAAGCACGCCCGCAGAAGCGGCCTGACTCGACATGACGGCAATGCCGACTACCGATGTCGATTGGTTCAAAACTTCGCCGGCTGTCGCGGGGTTGAACAGATTGACATACGACTGTACCGTCAGCGCCAGATAGCTCCACGAAGCCTGCAGGCCCTGTGGCACCGAAAGGCGCACACGTTCAGTACCCGCATAGACGCCGAGCTGCGCAGTGTTGTCTTTCGAGACTTCGGTCGTTACCTGCGCGACGTGTTCGGCGCCGTCGCGTTCGTATCCGACGGAAACCGTCTGCCCCGGCTCGACTTCGAGCAACGCAAGCGACAGCGCCTGCCAGTCATCGACTGCTTTTCCGTCAATCGAGACAATCTTGTCCCCCGCTTGCAAGCCGGCTTGCGCCGCCGGTCCGCCTTCGACGACCGAGGCAAGCTGTGTGGAAGCCACGGAGACACCGACACCGCAAAACACCACGAGCAAGATGACGAACGCCAGCACCACGTTCATGGCAGGACCGGCAAAGAGCACGACGAGGCGCTTGGGGAAGCTGAGCCCCCGGTACGTTTGCGCGCGCTCGGCATCCAGCAGCGCCTTCGGGTCTTCGACCTCACGCGGCTCGCCAAGCTCGTACACGTCGGTACGGGGCGCGGCATACTGGTCGTGCGGGTTCTCACGACCCGGCGCGTTGATGGAACCCCAGCCGTCGAGAATGTAGAGCGCCATGTCCGCCTGCTCGGGGGTGAGCCCGCAGGCAAGCGCCGTGTGCTCGACATCGGTCATGCCCTGCCGGTACACATGGGCCAGCACCTGTTCCAGATTCGGGTCTTCCGGGCCCGACTCCATGCCCGTGATGCGGTTGTACCCGCCCAACGGGATGCACGTGATGCCGTAGCGCGTGCCGCCGCGCGTAAAGCCGATGGAAG
>CASDTD010000107.1 GCA_949283445.1 uncultured Coriobacteriia bacterium
CGCGGCGGGCGCGGCAGGCGCGGCAGGCTGGACTTCGGGCATATTCACCGGCGTTCCGCAGACGTCGCAGAAGCGAGCGCCCTCCACAAGCTGCGCACCGCATTTTGTACAGAACATGGCAACCTCCCTCATGGGTCAACGTGTCTTCGATGATACCCCCAGAAGTCGCGCCGTAGGTGTAATGAACCCGTCGAAATACGATGGAAAGGAGAATCATGGCTGTTCCGGGTAAAGGCCGCACCGTTGGCATCGTGCTCGTCGTTGCGTTCATCGTGGTCGCGGGTTTCTTCTTCAATCCGTTCGCGTCTAATGTGCCCGAAGGCGTCGACACGGACGCGACGGAGCTCTGCTCGGTCACGTGGAGCGGCGATGATTACGAGGTCGTGACGTTCGAAGACGAGCTGTTCGTGCTCAACCCGGAGAACGTTGAGGTCTATGCACTCGACGAGGACGTGACCCGCGACTTCATCTCACGCGACCGCAACACGCTCTGGCTGCAACCGCGCACGGTCGAGGGATTCGGCCTCGATGCGTCGGAGCTCGAGCCAGCCGAATAGCGTTGTTGACGACACGCGGCTCAAGCCTGTTCATACCGAAAGACCCCTGGAGCGCGGTTCAATCTCGCCGGCTCCAGGGGTCTTTGTTAGGCAGCGCTCAGCGCGTCGTCATGTCGGGCGGCGCCTTCTTCAGCGCCTTTATGCGATGCGGTACACGTAATCCTCTTTGCGCGGCGCTGCTTCGGGAGCCGGCCCGGCGGCATATCCCACGATGCAGTTCCCGATGCCCTCATATGCGTTTGCGTCGATGCCAAGCCCCTCGAGGATCTGTCGTCCCTCGGGCGATTCGAACTCTTCCTTCGCACGATGAATCCAGCAGCTACCAAGCCCCAGTTCGTGCGCAGTGTTCAGTATATTGCCCATCACGAGGGAGCCGTCGTAGACATGCGTGGGCACATCCTTGCGTGCAAGCACCACGAGTACGGCGGGCGCACCATAGAAGGGGTCGTCTTCGCTGCCCATGATGCGCGCGTTGAGCGTGGAGAGCTGGTCGCGCACCTCCTTGTTGGTGATTGCGAGGATGATGGGGGATTGCCTGCCCATGCCAGTGGGGGCGAACGTTCCCGCCTCGACAATCTGGTCGATGAGCTCGGACGGAACCGCGTCGGGCTTGTAGGCTCTGCAGCTGCGTCGCGTGGTAAGTGCTTCGAGGGTGTTCATGGCCGCCGTCCTTTCATCTTGCTGTATCTGACAAGACGTTTGTACCCAGAACGGAAGCGCGTCACTTTGGGGACGGGGTCAAAAGTGTTGAATTTGGCACTTTTACCCCGTCCCCAAAGTGCCAAAGTGTCGCCTAACGTTTCACGTTGCGAAAAACTCGCTAATCCTGATGTTTGCGGTCGCGCTCTGCCGTGCGCGCCGTATACTGATGTGCGTTGAAACGAGCCGACAGAAAGGCGGACTATGGGCGGTTTCTTTGGAGCGGCTTCGAAGCGCGACGTTGTTTTGGACGTGTTCTTCGGCGTCGACTACCACTCTCATCTGGGCACGCGCCGCGCTGGCATGGTGTTCTGCGATGGAACCGGCGGATTCAACAAAGAGATTCATTCGATTGAAAACGCACCGTTTCGTTCGCGCTTCGACAAGGATCTGGAGCGCTTCCACGGGACGAGCGGCATCGGCTGCATCAGCGACACGGATCCTCAGCCGTTGCTCGTGCGCTCGCACCACGGCACGTTCGCCGTTACCACGGTCGG
>CASDTD010000108.1 GCA_949283445.1 uncultured Coriobacteriia bacterium
CAGCAGCCAGTCGTTCATCTGGCTCGAACCGGGGAAGGGGCAGACATATTCGGGAGGAAACACTTCTGCCAGCATCTCGACGAGCAGGGCGCTGGTGGCCTTCGACGTACGCGAGGGCTTAAGCGCCACGCAATTGCCAGCGGCGATAGCGTCCACGAGGGGCACGAGTGCCAATTGCAGCGGGTAGTTCCAGGGCGAAAGCACCAGCACGACGCCGAGCGGGCTGGGATAGACCTTCGACGTGGAGTGGAAGTGAGCGAGTGGCGATGCCACGCGTTTGGGGCGCGACCACTTGTTCAGGTGCTTGAGCATCATCGTGATTTCATCGTAGACGATGCCCAGCTCGGTGGCGTAGCCCTCGAATGGCGCCTTGCCCAGGTCTTGCTGCAAGGCATCCAGCACGCGCTGCTCGTTGGCTCGCAGCCAGCCGCGCAGCTTCTCGAGCGCTTGACGGCGGTAGGGCACGTGCATCGGCGTGCCTGTCAGGAAGAAGTCGCGCATCTTGTGAGCGGCAGCTTCTACCGCGTTCAGGCTATCGTAAACAGGCAGATCGTTCATGTTACTTCCTTTCGGCTGTGACGGCTGCTCAGGGCACTTGGTGCGTTGCGGATGAGACGCTTGTCACGCCCCGTACACGGCTTCCAGAATTTCCAGGGCAACTGCTTCGGTCACTTCCGTTTCGTTGTACAGCGCCGCGCCATCATAGCGCGCTTGCTTTGCCACGGCGGAAAGCTGGTCGCGCTCGATGTCCAGCTCGCGCAGCGTCAGCGGCACGCCGAACTGCTCGTGGTAAAGGTTGTTCAGAGAGAACAGCTGCTCGCAGAACGCCTCGGCTTTCGTGGTGGCGTCCGCGCCCGCGAGCTCGGCTGCACGTGCCGGCGCGAGGTGCACGAGCAGCTCGGCGTAAGCGCTTGTATGCACGCCGTGGTCGAGGTTCCACCGCACGCAATGGGGGAGCAACATCATCATGGCCTGCCCATGTGGCACGTGGCACAGGCCACCCAGGGAATGGCCGATAGCGTGCACGATGCCCACCATGGCATTGCTGAACGCGCCGCCTGCAAGAAGCGAGGCCAGCGCGAGGCTGGAACGCGCTTCGACGTCATCGCCTTGACGACAGGCGACGGGCAAGTTGGCGGCGATGAGCTCGATGGCTTTCACGGCCAGGGCGTCGGAAACGGGGTTCTTCTGAATGGAAGTGTACGCCTCGATCGCGTGTGTGAGCGCGTCCATGCCGGTGGTAGCGGTGAGCTTGGGCGGCAGCGACATGGTGAGCGCGGGATCGAGGATGGCCGCGTGGGGCACGAGCTTATAGGAGGTGAACGAGAGCTTCGCGTGCTTGTCGGTGTCTGCCACGACGGCGACGAGCGTGACTTCGCTGCCGGTGCCGGCGGTGGTGGGCACGGCGATGAGCGGCGGCAAGTCTCGGTTCAGGATTTCCGAACCCTGCAAGGTGGCGAAGTCGACGCCTTCGTAGGAAAGGGAGGCTGCGGCGCCCTTGGTCGTGTCGATGACCGAGCCTCCGCCGATGGCGACGAAGCCGTCGCAGCCGCGCTGCTGGTACAGGGCGGCTACCTCGTCGACGACCTTGAGCGAGGAATCGGGCGGCACCTGGTCGAAGAGCTCGTAGGAAATGCCAGCGGCGTCCAGCTTGGCTGTGAGCTTGGCGGTGACGCCCAGCTTCATGAGGCTCGCGTCGGTCATGACGAGCGGGTGCGACACGTTGCGGGCGGCCAGCTCGTCGGGCAGCTTGCCTAGGGAGTCTTGGCCGCAGATGATCTTGGTGGGGCAGTGAAATTCGAAACCGTTCACGGGGAATCCTTTCAGGTGATGCGGGGGCGGGCGTTTGTTACGCGCGAGCAGCGGGCTTCACGACTTTGCGATAGGCGGCGCGCCAGCCGAAGAACATTTTCAGCAGCGCGGAAAACATATACGTCAGCGCGACGCCCGTGTCGTTGGGGCCGCGCGTGGAAAACGCGCGTTCCGCCAAGCCGTCCTTGAGTGTGCAGGCGCCGGAAAAGCAGCGAAACGCGTACGACAGCGAACGGAAGGCGATGACGTAGTCGACGGTGGCTGCGTCCGGGCTGGCGGAAGGCAGACCGCTGCCCGGCTCGACATCGGTGGCAAGACGCGCGCGCAGCACGTGGGCAAACGAGCCCGAGTCCTTGCGCACGCAGGTGCCGAGCAGGTTTGCCTCGTCCACGCGAATCTGGAAGGTGTAGCCGGGCTTCAGGTATGCGACTTCTGAGGCGATGGAGCGCGAGAAGCGCCGGAATATGCTGATGAGCAGTGGCAGCAGGTGCAAAAGCGCGTTCACGTACAGCGCCTGCATGCGCCAGGCAACGTTGCGATGCGGGGCAGGGGTATCTGCCATGGTGATCCTTTCTATTTATACGTTCGAAATCATCGCGCCGAAGGCGGCAGCTGCCGGCGCATCGGCGGAACAGTATGCTGAAAAGCAGCGGGCTGAATTGTAGAGCACGAACATGTGCGCGGAGCAGCGTAGAACATGTTTGCGCAATATGAGAGGCGTGCGTTTGACGGTGGCGGGGGCGGGGCTGAAACGAGCACTCTGTTATTTCGCGCTTAATCCGGGCGGAATTAAGCGCGTTTCTGCAGTTTCTTCGTTGGAGGCAGGCTAGCGCCGCAGGGCACAGAGAGCGTGGGCGTGTCTGCCGGTGGTGGGGCGGCGTGGGGCTTTGCTTCTGTGGAGGCCGTGACAAGCAGATGTCTCGCGCCGTACGCGAAGTTGCGGGCATGTTGCGGGTGGTTTGGGCGCGTCTGCCCGTGGGCTGCAGCAGGCGGGTGGGCTCCTACGATACAATCGAGTGCAGTGATTCTCGAACACACGGGAGGTTGCCCCATGAGCCAGTTTCTGAACACCATCATCGAGCGCGCCAAGGCCGACAGGCAGACCATCGTCTTGCCAGAAGGTTCTGATATCCGCACGGTTCAGGCCGCACGCGCCATTCTCAATCAGGATATCGCCAACGTCATCATCCTGGGCACGGAAGAGGAAGTTGCCGCCCATGGCGTAGATGTGTCGGATGCGACAGTCATCGACCCGGCAAAAAGCGACAAACTCGAGACGTATGCCGAGAAATTCGCCGAGCTGCGCGCGAAGAAGGGCGTGACGCTCGAGCAGGCTCGTGAGCAGATGCTGGACGTGAGCTACTTCGGCGTCATGATGGTGTACATGGACGACGCCGACGGCATGGT